>CAZWZR010000130.1:0-4927 GCA_964638365.1 uncultured Thermotogae bacterium
TAATCAGGAGCTTGGCTCGATTGACTGCTGGGCTGGTTCGGTCAGACATATGCGCCGCGTCGCTGGAATTTTCCCAGCTCGGTAGCTACCTTGACTCGTTAAAAAACCCACGACCGGATACGATATAACCGGCCGTGGGGTAGGATACTAACTCCAGTACTGTTCAAACGGTCTCGGTCTAGCTTTCCAGTTCTTCCTCCTTGTAACGCCTCAATCCCCGGAAAGTACCAAAGAGCAAGACGATCAGCAAGAACATAAGAGGGAAGGCCGTCACGATCGATGCCGTTTGAATCACGCTCAAACTCCCCGTCGCGGCCAGTATAGCACCGATAACTCCGAGAGCTATTCCCCAGAAAACTCTGATGTGCTTGTTAGGCTCTTCCTCCCCGGAGACAAACATGCAAAGCGCCATAGCTGCCCCGTTGGCGCTGGTCAGGAAAAAGCCCGCAATCAAGAAGAGCACGGCCACCGCAAGCAGCGGGGTAAGCGGCAAGTGCTGAATAGTCGCAAAGATCGCGCTCTCAAGTCCGTGATCGCTCAGAGCTCCCGTGATGTCGTAGCTAATACCAGCTCCGCCGACGACGCCGTACCAGAGGAAATTGGCCAGCGTCGGTAGAAGCAAAGTCGCCCCTATCGTCTCCCTGATTGTCCTCCCTTTGGAGATTCGGGCGATAAACAGCGCCACGAACGGCGCCCACGCAATCCACCAGGCCCAGTAAAAGATGGTCCAGCTGCCGAGCCAGTTGAGAGCGCCCTCGTTCGCTCCTCCGGTAAAGAGACTTAGTGGAATAAAGTTAAGGGCGTAGTCCCCGATCGCGTTCGTCGTCAGGTTGAGGAAAAAGAGGGTCGGGCCAAATACGAATACGAAGAAAAAGACCGCAATAAAGAGCCACATGTTGAGATCCCCGATCAACTTAATCCCCTTCTGCACACCGGTGTAAACAGCGACTGTAAATATCGCAGTCAGTATTCCGATGATGAGATAAATCCCGTATTCCGGCAGCTCTAATCCGTAATGGTACTTGAGCCCGGACGAGAACTGGAGAGCAATGAGACCGGTCGTGGTGGATAATCCCCCGACCGTGGCGAAGACGCCAATGACGTCAATCACCTTGCCCCAGAAGCCCCGGACCCTATCGCCGATGACGTAGTAAAAGGCGCTGGAAAGCCTGAAAGGCAGGTCCTTGGTATAGCAGGCGTGGGCCAGCGGTATTGTCAGCATCACGTAAATGGCCCAGGGTGTCAGCCCCCAGTGAAAGAAAGAAGTAGTCATCGCGTCGTTTGCAGCGGCATCCGTCATTGCCTCACCGCCGAAAAACGGAGGTGGAGTCATGAAGTGATAGGCCGGCTCGGCAGGTCCGTAAAACACGATACCGGCCGCTATTGCCGCTCCAAAGAGCATGGAAAACCAGCTAAACTTCGAGATATCCGGTTCGTCTTCCGGTTTTCCAAGCTTCATTTTTCCGTAATCGGTAAACAACATGATGAAAGCTCCCATCACCAGCAAGAAGGCCGTCAGCAGCCAGAGCCAGGCCCACGAGGTGGTCATGTAGGAAAATGCCTTATTTACTACGTTCTCCATGTTTGTTGGGAAAGCCACCGACCACACAATGAAACCAACGATCAAAATCGCGGAAAACCAAAATATATAAGGGTCATACGACCTTTCGTCGCTAGCAGTATTAGACATGAAAACCTCCTTTTGTTATTGACGTAATGTCTGATTAAATAAGAGAATTGTGTAAGGATGGGCAATACAGGGTCCTGTTATCTGAACGTCTTTCCTTTCCAGAACCCTGGTTTCGACTAAAGCCCAATAAACGCCCCTAAAAGCCTTCCGGAATTTTTCAGGACTAAGTAACTTTTTCCATATAATCCCTTAGTTTCTCATCTATCTCTGGATCGAGAGGCGGTGCCTCGAAGTCGTCCAGGATCGCATCACACCTTTCTCGGGCCCGCTGGAAGGTCGGCTTGAGCCCTTCTTCGGAGTCAAACCCTTTTCTATTACTCAGATCGGGTACCCGGAAGTCCTTCATGTGCTTAATTGTACTTGGTTCTTTCAGGTAATGGCCTGAATGGCCTACGTTCTGGATGGCATCCTTTGCTATCGTCTCCTCGTTTACCTCGAGACCCTTCTGGTAATTGTTTATCATATCCAAAATCTCGTTGTCCAGTATAAACTTCTCGTAGGACATCGCCATGTAGTTCTTCAGTAGCCCGGCCGAGTGGAGTACGAAATCCATTCCATGACTCATCGATGCGTCAAAGGTCATCATGGATTCGTAACCCGCCTGTCCGTCCGGAAGCAGTGAATCCGTTATCGATCCCCCACCTCTACAGGGAACGTCGTAGTGCCGAGCAAGCTGGGCGGTAGCTCCGATGAACTTCGCGTATTCGGGACTTCCCACGGCGAGATCTCCGGTATTCATGTCAACTATCGTCGAGGCGGATCCGTACACTACGGGAGTTCCAGGATTAACCATCTGTGCCAGCACTACCCCGGTTAAGACCTCGACGTTCTGCAGTGTGATGGTTCCTGCCACTGAAACCGGCCCTGTCGACCCGGCCATGATCAGCGAAGCAATAACAGTCGGCTGATTGAACCGGGCGTGCTCCATGAGCGCCTGAAGCATCCTGTCATCGTAGCCGAGCGGGCTGGTCGTGTTTATCAGAGTAATAACGATCGGCCGATCACAGATTATTTCGTCCTCGCCCATCAAGAGACTGGCCATCTGAATAGCTTCCCGGGCCTTCTTCTTACCCAGGGCGGAGCCCATCAGAGGCTTGTCAGAGTACTTGGCGGCGGCGTACATCATCTTTACATGCCGTTCTTCGTCCGCAAGATCCGTCGGTTCTACGAGTACTCCTCCAAGGACGTCCAGGTTATCACTCGCGGAAGCCAGTTTGGTGAAGTTCTCGTAGTCTTCGTAGGTCGCATCCCGGTTGTTTCCTTGCGCATCCGCGACCCAGGGAGCTCCATAACCCGGAGCCAGTACTCCGCCGTCACCGCCAACTTCTACGTTATTATCAGGGTTTCTGGCATGAAGCGTAAAAGACGACGGTACCTTCTCGAGGTACTCCTCGATTAGTTCCCGCTCGAGGAACACTTTACCGTCTTCCACCCGGGCTCCATTTTCCTCGAAGACCTCTCTCGCTTCCTCGTTATTGATTTCCACTCCGGTCTCTTCGAAGATCTCCATCGAATTGCTATGGATACGATCGATATCTTCTTCGTCTAACAGATCCTCTCTGAGAAAATTCTGCTTTATCATGGTCCCTCCTTCTTTAGTTTTTTATTCCCGTAAGCACTCGGCTCTATTACCCGGAGAGTAAATTCCCATACTTTGAGAGCCGGAAGGGGTATCGGGTATTCCCTCCAGCCACCTTTCGGCTCGTCGATTCGAAAATCCAGCGCGAACCGAAACGCTTATGAATTTGTTCACATTATAAGGAAATCTCGGGCGCTTTCAATTAGGTAATATGTTTTTTTTACAATACCGATATATTAGCTGTAACTGAGAATTTGTTGACGCCCATACCCTGATTTTTTACACTTTCTCATATCGAATGCATAAAGGGTGAAACAATGAAAGGAAGATATTTTACTTCCGAATCAGTAACCGAAGGACATCCGGACAAAGTCGCGGACAGGGTTTCCGATGCAGTTCTGGATAAGGTAATGGAAGACGACCCGGACGGCAGAGTTGCCTGCGAGACGTTTGTAACCACGGGTCTCGTCCTCGTTGGCGGGGAAATAACGACCGAGACTTACGTCGATATCTCCGACGTAGCTCGGAGTACCGTCCTGGACGTCGGCTACAACGACAACGAATACGGGTTTGACGGGGAGGACTGTGCCGTCCTTACCAGCATCGATGAACAATCTCCCGATATTTCACAGGGCGTCAGCCGAGCAAAAGAAGTGCGGGAGAGTGACAGCAAACAGAACCACTATGACGAGCTTGGGGCAGGAGATCAGGGAATTGTCTACGGCTACGCGTGTAGGGAAACGGAATCCCTTATGCCGCTGCCGATTACCCTGGCTCACAGTTTGACGCAAAAACTGACCGAGGTAAGGAAGTCGGGATCAATTGATCATCTGCGACCGGACGGGAAGTCTCAGGTGACGATCGAGTACGAGAACGACGAACCGATTAAAGCCCACACGGTAATACTCGCCGCCCAGCACGATCCCGAGATAGCAGAGGAAGAACTTGAAGAAAAGTTACAGGAGCGGGTGATCAAACCCGTATTAGGTAGCTGGCTTGAGGAGTCCACGGATGTCTTCATCAACTCCTCGGGGAAATTCGTCAAAGGAGGCCCACCGGCGGATACCGGAATGACGGGACGAAAAGTAATAGTTGACACCTATGGGGGCTACGGCAGCCATGGTGGCGGAGCCTACTCCGGTAAGGACCCGACGAAAGTCGACCGCTCTGGTTCCTACATGGCCCGCTATATAGCCAAAAACGTTGTCGCTTCCGGGGTAAGCGACGAATGCGAGGTTCAGATTGCCTACACGATCGGCAAGGCAAACCCCCTGGCGTTAACCGTAGATACTTTCGGGACGGGGGAAGTCACTGATGAAAAGATAAATTCTGCCATCAGGGACGTCTTCGACATGCGCCCGGCAGCGATAATAGATAGGTTTCAATTAAGACGGCCGATCTATACCCCGCTTTCCGCTTACGGTCACTTCGGCCGGGAGGAACTTGACCTGCCCTGGGAAAAGACGGACAGGAAAGAAGAATTACGGCAGAAGTTACTGTAGTTCACGAAAAGAGAAGATAAGGATAATTACAACCGCCCGCTGATAGTGTAGAAACAACTGTGTAAAATTAAATTATAGCTTTGGAAACCGTTCGACAAAACCGGGGACGCGGCGCATATGTCTGACCGATCCAGCACTTATCTGAGTTATGATACT
>CAZWZR010000131.1:0-4907 GCA_964638365.1 uncultured Thermotogae bacterium
TCCTAGGTCCAGCGGTACCCGGTCCGGCTGTTCGTGGTTTAACGCTGCCAGTACTCGTTCTCTTGAATCCATCGTTTACACCGTCCTATATGAATATTTAATTCCTGATAATGAACTTAGTCGGCAACTTTACCTGAAAGTTATCGCTCTTTCCGAAATCTCCGTTATGTTCTCCGTTGCTGGTTATTTTATTGACTAATATGTCAAAAGCCTTTCTGCCCATTTTCCGCTTTGGGACCTTAACTGAGGATAGAGGTATGCTTAAACATCTGGTAATTTCAATGTCATCGTAACCCACGACTTCCAGGTTTTCCGGGATGTCAATATTTCGGGACCGAGCGGAGCGCAGCACTCCCAGTGCAACGTAATCACTGAAGGTAAACACGGCGGTAAAATCCATCTCTTGATCCATAAGGCTATCAAAGTAATCCATTCCATCTTCAGTACTAACGGCACCGTGAGTTATTAACTCCTCGTCCGGTTCCCGTCCTTTGCGAGAAAACGCTTCCCTGAACCCTTTTAAGCGGTCTATAGCGCTCGAGTTGTGCACCGGACCATTAATGAACGCAATTCTTTCGTGTCCTTTTTCCAATAAGTAATTAATTGCGTGGAAAGCACCGTTGACCTCATCGCTAATGACGTAATCCGTTTCTTTATCACTAAACCTCCGGGCGACTAATACAAATGGGATGTTATGTTCCTGTAATGTTTCGATGGTTCCCGATTCCGTTTGGACCGGAGATAGGACGACCCCATCTACGCGTTCCTTTATCATGGTTTCGACGGCCTCTACCTCTTTCTCATATCTTTCGTCAGTGTCCTGGAGAATAAGACTGTAATCTTTTTTTGTTGCAGCTTCCTCCAGTCCTTTGACTAAAGTTGAAAAGTAGGGGTTCGCTATATCGGCAACTATTACACCAATGATACCACTTTTTTGCCTTCTAAGTCCCTGGGCAAGCCTGTTGGGGTGGTAATGGAGTTTCTCGGCAACTTCCAGTATTTCGCGCTTTGTTTCTTCATTTATGTCGGGTTTATCATTTAAGGCTCTCGATACAGTGTTAACGGATACGCCCACAGCATCTGCGACGTCTTTCATCGTTGTGTTATTGCTCATGGCTACTGGTTTATTAAATTGCCTCCCCGATTAACTTTTACGTTAACCTTAACGATAATTCTGATATTCAATATAACAGGGATCCACTTTTCTGTCAAGCAATATTCAGAACCATACAGAAAACGGAAAGCATTCATTGTAATTGATAGACGGGTCTGGATGAGGCAAAAGATTAATGAAAAGTAGGTAGCTTGGGTGATAAAGAAAAATATCAAAAAGGGGGGTTTCGAGGAGGGGAAGGTCGAAAAATCAGTAACTTGACAATTAAATGATTAAATGTTATACAGATAATTGAAGTTTTGATGTTCTCGGTAAGGTTAACGGTAAGTTTTATTCTCAAGAGCTAATAAAGAATAAGCTCGTGAAGCGTAAAAATTTATTTTGAGTTTATATTTCATCTGGAGGTGATAAGACAGGTGATAAAAAAGTAGAATAACGCAATAAAACACGACGATCTTCAGTAGAGTAAACTTAATAAACTAGCATCCTAAAAGGGGGGTAAAATATGTTTTCGGAAAAAAGGAGTTCGATCATGATAATTCTGGTCCTGGTCTTAACTGCTATATTTGGTGTAGCTGCGGTTGGAAGTTCATCTCCCAGCGTCGAAATGGAACCATGGGGGGAGGTAGGCGGTCAACCGGTCTATTTATATACTTTGACCAATACCAATGGCTCCACAATGAAGGTAACAAACTATGGGGCTCGGGTCACTTCTCTAAAGGTTCCCGATGAAGAAGGAGAGATGGTGGACGTAGTTCTCGGGTTCGACAACCTGCAGGATTATCTTGACAATCATACCTATTTTGGAGCCATAGTTGGCAGATACGGTAACAGGATATCCAACGGAAAATTTACACTCAATGGGGAGCAGTACAGTTTAGTCCGGAATAATATGGACAACCATTTACACGGGGGCTACAAAGGGTTTGATCAGAGGGTCTGGAAAGGAGAAGCGGTCAAAACAAGTGAAGGACCGGGCGTCAGGCTTAACTATTTAAGTAAAGACGGAGAAGAAGGTTATCCCGGAAATCTGCAGGTTACGGTAACTTATAAATTGACCAACGATAATGAATTTGTTTTCGATATAAAAGCCACAACGGACGAACCCACAGTAGTAAACTTAACAAATCATAATTATTACAACTTGAACGGAGCAAAAGCCGACGCCATGGACCACGAGCTAATGATAAACGCTGATAAATTCACGCCAATTGATGATGAATGGATCCCGACAGGTGAAATAGCGTCCGTGGAAGGGACTCCGATGGACTTCACCACTTTCACAAAGGTGGGAGAAAGAATAAATGAGGATTATAAACAACTAAAAAATGGCGCAGGCTACGATCACAATTACGTCTTAAATGGTGTTGGAGGGCAAATGGATATGGCAGCGAAAGCCCATTCATCGAGGACCGGAATCTTAATGAAAGTTTACACTGATCAGCCTGGCGTTCAATTTTACTCGGGTAATTTTTTGGACGGTAGTCTCACTGGAAAAGACGGGATCGAATACAAAGAAAGGTATGCTATTTGTCTGGAAACGCAGCACTTCCCGGATTCGCCGAATAACCCCAACTTCCCTTCTACTGTTTTGAGACCGGGTGAGGTGTATGAAACCACTACGGTATTTGAGTTTACCACCGAATAATTACCGGAATTAGGATTTCAACATAATGTAATCTTGGTTTGATTCGTCTCTGAACGAGAAACCGGCGAAAACAGGTATTCTTACACAAAAGGGGGCAGAGAAAATTAGGGCTGCCCCCTTTATTCTCTTATTAAAGATTTTGAGTATGTTAAGCGCTTTATTGGCTTCTAATTCTTGTTACTCCAATATATAAATTTCAATGAAACTATAGTTATATAGGCCTTGCATTGTTAATGTAAATTTGATAAAAACAATCGAAACGGTTGTACAACCGTTTCGATAACGAAAAATTTGCTCTAAACTTGTCTAAATTTAGGGAGTTTTCATGGCTACTATAGAAGATGTGGCTAAAAAGGCTGGAGTTTCTAAGTCTACAGTTTCTCACGTAATCAACGAGACTAGATATGTTAGCCCCGAGCTAACGGAAAAAGTCCGGAAGGCAATGAAGGAATTAAACTATCATTCTCCAAATGCAATCGCTCGGGGCTTGAAAACGCAAAAAACCTATACCATTGGGTTGATCGTTTCAGATATCACCAATATATTTTCTCCTTATCTTGCTCGGGGGCTTGAAGCCGTTGCTTCCAAGAAGGGCTACGACGTAATAGTATCCAATACTGACGAGGCTTTAGAAAAAGAACAAAGACTGATTGATAGTTTAATTGAAAAGAGAGTAGACGGGGTTGTTATAGCTCCTACTGGAAAAAACGATGAAAAGATCGAATTGCTTAGAGAGCAGAACATTCCTTTTGTGTTCCTTGACAGGAATGTCCAATCAATAGAGGCCGATTTTGTTACTTCAAATAATCGAGAGGGGGCTTACAGGGCAACGAAACATCTTATAGAGAAGGGCCATACAAGGATTGGTGCCATTCTTGGCCCCGAATGTATTACCACGAGCAAAAGGCGTTTCCAGGGTTATAAAAGAGCGCTCGAAGAATACGAAATTAGTATTGATCAAGACCTTTTGGTTAGGGGTAATTATCGCCTGGAAGGTGGGCAAAAAGCAGGAAAAGAACTACTAGAGCTAAAACGCCCCCCAACTGCACTCTTTTCTACTAACATCATGTCAAATCTCGGGGCTTTGAAGGCAATTAAGAATATTGGGTTAAGTTGTCCCGAGGATATATCCCTGGTTGGAATTGATGATGCCCCGTGGGTAGATATTTTACAGCCTCCTTTGACCGTGGTAAGTCAAAGGCCTTATAAAATGGGGTCTAGAGCGGGTAAGTTGCTGTTTGAACGATTAAGTGATAACACAAATGATCGGTATAGAACAAGAAAACTAGAGACAGAATTAATTAGAAGAGAGTCAGTTAGAGAAGTCAATTAGTGTAAAAGTGGAGGTGGTAGGTCAAGAAATTAATCTAGGGAGTTTCAAAAATCACAATCTTAATACCCTCAAGGAGGGATGAATAATGAAAAAGGCAGTAGTGGGTCTACTCATTGCAGTTTTGGTGACGGGTTTGATTGGTTCTTTGGCAGTTGCTCAGGATCAAACCGAGCAGCAGAAATTTTTTGGCATTTCTACGAAAATAGTTCACAACGTCTGGGAAGGTTTGTTCCAGAACACCTTCCGCTGGTACGCAGAGGATAATGGTTGGCGGTACACTGCGATGAACGCCCGTGGTAACCCCACGCTTCAAACCACTCAAATCCGACGATTGGTAGATATGGGCGTCGAAGGTTTAATAGTTTCCGCACAAGACGCCGATGTCACGGCTTCTGCAGTTGATTATGCCACTCAAAACGATGTACCCGTATTCACTGCTGACGCTGACGTGAATAGCGAAAAGGTTACGATGTACGTCGGTTACTCCGGCGTTCGCGCCAGTAGAATACTCGGTGAAGAAATAGTCAAATACCTGAAAAACGAAGTAGAACCAGTTGGCGAAGTTGAAGGTAGGGTTCTGGAAGTAAGAGGCCCCCTCGGTGGAGCTTCCGCAAACGATAGACACAATGGGTTCATAGAAGTAATGAACAAATACGACGGAGTGGAAGTAGAGACTGTTGTCGGGGACTTTTTGAGGAGTAAAGCAAAAACAAATGCACTACCCAAAATAAGGGCCAGGGACTTCGACGCAATGTACGCCGGTAACGGACCGATGGTAATGGGTGGCGTCTCCGCGATGGAATCTGCGGGTA
>CAZWZR010000132.1:0-4903 GCA_964638365.1 uncultured Thermotogae bacterium
CGAGGTTAAGGCGTCTATGGTCGGTGTGACAATACTGGGAGAGCCAATCGGCTCTTCCCTCCTGGCTATAGTTTTCTTTGGTGAATACCCTTCCTACTGGGTTATAGCTGGGGGCAGTTTCGTTCTGCTAAGCATCTATTTTCTCTGGCGCCAGCAACTCCTGGAAGGAAGCTTCTGACTCTGCCCCCAGTTGTTATTAAAACTTCAAACTCTCTTCAAATTAAGTACGGAAACCGAGATGGACTTCAAAAAAATTAACCCTCCAGTTCTTCAGCAGCCCTTTCTTCCGCTCTCTTCTCGATTTCTTCCGCTCTCTTCTCGAATTCGGTTCGGGCTTCTTCCGCCTTTTCTGAAAGGTCATCAACCAGGTCTTCGGCTTCCCCTTCCTCGTAATCTCCTTCCTCGTAATCGGGGAATCCGTCTTCGTCGGAAACACCCATGATACTACTCACGGCACCAAGTACGTCCGCCGTACCGGAAGGTACGATTAACTTTGATGCCCTGCCATCTGCCAGTTCCTTCATGGCCTCGTAAGCCTTCAGTGTCAGAATCTTATTGTTCGGTTTACCTTTATGGTATGCCCCAAATATCCCCTGAATTGCGTTGGCTTCACCTTCAGCTTCCGTGATGTACTCGTAACGTTTAGCGTCAGCCCTTTTCCTTCTGGCATTTGCCTCACCTTCTGCTTCCAGTACTGCCGCTCGCTTGCCCCCTTCGGCCTTCAGTATTGAGGCTTTCTTACTTCCTTCCGCCTTGAGGACTTCCGCTCTTCTTCGCCGTTCGGCCTTAAGTTGCTGGGCCATGGCGTCCTTTACGTCCTCGGGTGGCGTGATTTCCCTGATTTCCACCTTGGTAACCCTGACCCCCCATTTGTCAGTCTCCTTGTCCAGGGTATTCAGAAGTTTTGAGTTTATCTGTTCCCTGGAGGAAAGCGATTGGTCGAGATCCATTTCACCGATCTCACTTCTTAAATTGGTCTGGGCTAGCCTGACCGCCGCGTTTTCGAAGTCCTCAACCTCGTACTCGACTTTCTTGGCGTCTGTTGGTTTGTAATAAACTATCGCGTCAACCGTTACGGTAGCGTTGTCCTTGGTAATTACGTCCTGACGCGGTACGTCCAGCGTCTTTTCTCTCATGTCTATCTTCCGTACCTTCTGTACGAAGGGGAAGATGAAGTGTAAACCGGGTTCGTAAGTCTTCGAGTACTTCCCAAAGGTCTCCATCAGACCCTTCTGGTACTGACGGACCAGGGTGGTTGCCCAGGCCCCGAAAACCAAAACAAATGCAACCGCAGCAAGAATTATTATTAAAGACATGATTAACCCTCCTGTGGGTCAGTTAAATCGTCATCGTCGGCTTCTCCGGCCGATTTGACTACGAGAGAAGTTCCTTCGATGTTTTTGATGACTACTTCTTCACCTTTCTCTATTGTCGTGTCAGTAGCGGACTCAGCCCGCCATTTCTCACCTTTTACAAAAACTATTCCACCGCCCGCTACCGGGTCCACTTCTTCTTCCACCGTACCTACCTCATCGATTAACCTATCCGCTCCAGTTTTGATTCCGCCTTTAGAGCTATAAATATCGAACTTCCAGGCCATATAAGCGGCAAGGCCCGTGCCAAGAACAAACGCCACAAAACTTCCGATTTCCCCCGGAAACAGGAAATCAACCAGACTTGCAATTAAGGCTCCAAATCCGACTGTCCCAAAGAAAAACGTCGCAGTATTTAACTCAAGTACTAGCAAGCCCAAACCGCCGATAAACCATAACCAAGCAGGTACAATTTCCATCCGGCTCACCTCTATTTATTTATCCTTACAGTTCAAAGATCTTTGGCCGCACGTTAACGCTCTTCGGTTCTGAAAGCTTCCAGGAGAGGTCCGTCAACAGGTAAAGCGAACCCGAAAGAATCGAATGCCCACCGAGCACGACCGGGGTGTCCGACTCCAGCGCAGCCCGGGTCAATCTCTTCAAATAAGGGGTATCGATTTTTGTCGGCTCCATCAGGTCAGAAGAAAACCGGTCCTCCGGCGAAGGCCATTTTCCCATGTAGTCAAACAACACTCTCGTATCGAGAAAAAGACCGGTACCCTGATCGGTCAGAAGCTCAATCAGTTCTTCGGGACCCCCTCTTTCAAGCAAACTTCCCCCTATAGAAGGTTTTAACCCTTCCACCTCTCCGGAGTAGCTACCTCTACCCTCGGAGAATACGTCTACATGGCAGGCAGCGTTTTCCTCCAAATAGGAAAAGGTCTTTGCACCGACTCTGCCGAATAGAACCAACCGGGAGTCCTGGTCGGTGAACTGCTCGGTAAGCTCCTTAATCCTCGGATTCCCCCAGTCCAGTGAGGAGACGTATTCCGCGAGCTCCCCTTCGATATCGTCACTCAGCTTGAGGGGCAGAAGGTCGATCGGGGAATCCATATCGAGCTGGGTCCTGGCGCTCCTCTCCAGTTCGTAAGGCGTAAGCCCTCCATCCCTGGTTAGCCACCCCAGTTCGTTGTCCCTCTTCGGTATCTCCAGGTCAAGCAATCGTTCTGCAGGCCTGAAACCAATCATATCCGACGAATAAAAGTTGTTTGAAATAGAACTCTCGGGATGCGAAACGAGGAACCCGGCAAGTTTTCTGAAATCCGCCTCCTTAAGTAGAGGAGCGCTCCCGCCTCCAACATAGAGAACTGCATCGAACCCGAAACCATTTATAACTTCGTAAAGGCTTTCGCCAAAATGAAAATCCTCACTGGACTTTTCGACGGCTAATTTCGGAAAACGAGAAGCCTCCAGCTCCTGAAGTTCGTTGGAGTTGGTAACCAGGACCTGCTTATCGATGTCGGAAATGGATTTCGTTTTCTCAAGAATATCAATAGTATTGGCTATCAGACCCCGATTTAACCTAGCTTCGGGCTTTGTCTCTCCCGTTACCCCAGTAAAAACCACTAAACCAGTCTTTTTATCCATATGTTTGAACCACCAAAAATGCTACTGCCCGGTAGTTCCCTGGTTACCCTATAGTTCTATTTCAACACTTCCGCGCCTTCCTCCGTTCCTACGAAAACCACGTCGGCGTTCCTTTTTATGAAGAACCCATTCTCCACAACCCCCTCGATCCGGTTGATTGCCTCTTCCCAGTTTTTCAGTTCATTCGTGCCCAGCTTTTCGTCGAGACCGAGGTCTAGTATGACGTTTGAATTGTCGGTTCTAACAGGTTTACCGTCCTCCCGCCTCAACTTAGGCTCACCATATTTTTTCAAGCTACCGCGTGCGATCTCCTGGCTTTCCGGCTCGACTTCTACGGGAAGCGGGAAAGACTGTCCCAGATGATCCACTAATTTGGACTCATCCACTACTATCAGTAACGTGGTCGACATTTTTGCTACCTTTTTTTCGCGGTAATGGCAGCCGCCCCCTCCCTTAATCAGATTCAGGTCTGGATCCACTTCGTCCGCTCCGTCGATGTCAAATGCTAGCTTACCGGAAGCTTCTTCCAGCTCCCTAACCCGTACACCGCGCTTTTCAAGAGCTTGTTTTGTTGCGGAAGAAGTAGGAACTGCGATTAAATTATCGTAATCTGCTATTTCCGGAAAAGAATGGGCGACGGTCGATCCGGAACCAACGCCAATACTTAACTCCTTTTCTAAATCGTAATTATCCCTGATCCAGTCCATGGCACCTTTTACCGCGACTTTTTTAAGTTCTTCTCTTGAAGCCAACAAAACCCACCTCTCAGTTGAAAACTAAAACTTTAAAACCTCTTCATCTAATAAAAAGTTTCTTTTTCCTCGTGTACAGTTCGAATCAGTTATTACATTATAAACCTTTTTACCGCCCGGGCAAATTATGTTCCAGATCTCAACTAGATTCCACCTTGCAGTTGGAATGACGTAAGATATAATTATATGGACTCGCATTTAAATCTTTTTTTAACAAATAACTCCGCCCTGTACGGTGGTATTAGATGAATTTTTTCAATTTGATAAAGAAACGGAGTTCAATAAGATCGTTTACTGATCGTCCTGTTGCCGAGGATGACGTCGAAAAATTACTGAGGGCTGCAAATTCTGCCCCTTCAGCCGGTAACCTCCAGGCATACGAAATCATCGTGGTAAAAAAGGACGAACTAAAAGAAGGGTTGGCCGATGAGGCTCACGGCCAGAAGTTTATTGAACAGGCAGAAGCAATTTTCGCCTTCCTTCAGGATGCCGAGCGGTCTAAAGATAAATACGGTGACAGGGGGTATCTTTATTCTATCCAGGATGGCACTATTGCAGCCACGTTTTTACAGCTAGCTGCCGTCGAATTAGGTCTTGGCAGTTGCTGGGTTGGGGCATTCGACGAGGAAGGAATCAAGGAACAACTGGGAACGAGCAAAAAGCCACTTACCATAATTCCAGTGGGTTATCCGTCTAAATCCTCCGGTAGCAATTCCCCGCGGAGAGAGCTGGACGATCTAGTAACCTATATAAGCGACTAACCCGCCTTATTCTCCGATTAATTGTACTATAATTTCTCTTTCTCTGGCTTTAGTATCGTGATTGATAACAACTATATCCTGCCACCTGCCAAGCTGTAACTTCTTATCTACAAAGGGTATCATGGTCCCTGGCCCCATGATTGTAGCTCTGACGTGGCTTCGACCATTGTCGTCGTTCCAGGTCTGGTGGTGTTTGTAAGGTATATCCTCTGGAGCGAGCCTTTCCAGAGCTTCCGGAATATCTTCCTTTAAACCGGGTTCGTATTCTACCGTACTTATAGAGCCCGTGGCACCGGGCACGAAAAGGTTTACGCTTCCTTCATCCAGTTCCGCCCTATCAACTATTTCCGATATTTCTTCCGTAATGTTTTCCATCTGACTATCGCTACCGACTTGAACGCTTATTCGTATTGTTTCAACAGCCATGATA
>CAZWZR010000133.1:0-4875 GCA_964638365.1 uncultured Thermotogae bacterium
TGGAGGGAAACCATGTGTCTTGCTATCCCAGGTGAAGTCCAATCAACTGAAGAAAACCTTGCAACGGTCGATGTAGGGGGAGTAGAACAGGAAGTCCGGCTCGATACTTTGACGGAAGAAGTGGAGCAGGGAGATTACTTGCTGGTGCATACGGGCTTTGCGATCCAGAAGCTATCGCAGGAGGAAGCCAACGAAACCCTGGAGATCTTTGACGAGCTAATAGAAACGAACAAGAAGCTGGAGGAAGAGGGTGAAGTTTAAATTCAAGGACGAGGACCGGGCCAGGAAACTCGTCCGGGTTATAAAAGAGGAAGTTCCGGACGAGCGGGTAAAGATAGTTCACGTCTGCGGAACCCACGAAGTGGCAATCACCGAAAACGGTATTCGAAGCCTGCTTCCCGACCAGATAGACATCAGAGAGGGTCCGGGATGTCCGGTTTGTGTCACACCGACCAGGGACCTGGATGCGGCGGTCAAGCTGGCGGAAGACGGAGTCGTTATTGCGGCGTTCGGGGACATGCTTAACGTTCCGGGTACGGAAAAGTCCCTCAAAGAAGTCGAATCCGAGGGAGCCGACGTCAGGCTCGTTTACAGCGTCAGCGAGGCAGTTGAAATCGCCGAGGAAACGGAAAAAGAGGTCGTATTTTTGAGTGTAGGTTTCGAGACGACCACCCCGATGACGGCAGCGGTTCTGAAAAACGGCGCACCGGAAAACTTCAGCATACTACCGAGCAACAAGTTAATCCCTCCGGCAATGGAAAGCCTGCTCCAGCTGCCGGAGAACGACATAGACGGCTTCATCGCGCCGGGCCACGTCTCTACCATCATCGGAGTGGAGCCTTATGAGAGGCTTGTCGATTCCTATCGAGTTCCCATCGTCGTCGGCGGATTTGAACCGCTGGACGTGCTTTACGCCCTGGCGCTTATCGTCAAGCAGGTATCGAGAGGAGAGTTCCGGGTGGAAAATGGCTACGAAAGAGCCGTGGATTACCGGGGCAACGAGAAGTCGAAGGATCTCATTGAAGAGGTCTTCCGAGAATCGGATACCACCTGGCGAGGAATAGGAGAACTGGAAAATTCCGGCCTCGCACTCCGGGATAGCTACGAGAGATGGGACGCGACCGAGAAGTTCGATATAGACCCCCAGGCCGGTAGTGAAGTTTTGCCAAACTGCCGCTGCCCCGAAGTAATTACTGCCCGGACCACGCCGGACCAGTGCGAGCTATTCAAGGACCAATGCACGCCGGATAGCCCGCATGGTCCCTGCATGGTGGGAGAAGAGGCGATGTGTAATATTTGGTACCGTTACGGTGGGAGGCCGAAGCTGTGACCGAAGGGAATGACGAGACCATTCAGGTTACCCATGGAGCCGGGGGCAGGGCCATGGACGAGCTCCTGGGAGAACACGTTCTTAACTCGTTGACGAACAAGACCGCCGGCGAGATCGGTCTGGATCAGCTGGATGACGGTGCGACCGTGGATAACCACGAGGAAGGGACGATGGTATTGACTACTGATAGCCATATCGTAAATCCGCTCTTCTTCCCCGGCGGCGATATCGGCCGGCTGGCCGTTTGCGGAACCGTAAACGATCTCGCTGTAATGGGGGCCGAGCCGCTGGCCCTGACCTCAAGTCTGATTATAGAAGAGGGGTTTCCGGTGTCGCAACTGGACAGAGTAATGGAATCGATGGAAGAATCCACGAAGGAAGCTGGCGTACCGATTATCACTGGTGATACGAAGGTCATGGGCAAGGACGACATAGACGGACTGGCGATCAACACTGCCGGTCTTGGCGTAGTGGAAGACCCGGTATCGGATGCCGGAATGCAGCCCGGGGACCGAGTAATCTTGAGCGGGACCGTGGGAGATCACGGAATGGCGTTGATGCAGTATCGTGAAGGCCTTAGCTTTAAAACGGAGCTGAAGTCCGATATGGCTTCGCTAAACGAACTACTATTGGGTGCAAGGAAAGCTGGAGAGATTACCGCGATGAAGGACCCGACTCGAGGTGGCCTGGCTGCCGCCTTAAACGAGATGACGGACAAAAGCGGTTACGGGATGACCGTTGACGAGGGATCAGTTCCGATTCGGGAAGCCGTCTCCGGTATTGCGGAGTTAATTGGAATTAGCCCCTATGAAGTTGCAAACGAAGGAAAGGCGATAGTTGTAACGAAGGAAGACGACTCAGAAGACGTGCTGGAGGCTTTGAGATCTCACCCTCTGGGTCAGCAATCGGCTATAATCGGGAAGGTAACCCGGGAGAGGCCCGGGAAAGTGATAATGGATACGGAAGTCGGGGGTAGGCGTTTTCTCGAAGCGCCCCTGGGAGACCCCGTTCCCAGAATCTGCTAGTCCCGTTTGAACCCCGCCCTTCCTTTACGTCTGGTTGATACGAATTTGATAGTGTAGTATATTTTCCAATTGAGGTTTAAGTTTGGAGGGATTATCGAGTGTCAAAACACAGGGTTTACGAAATAGCGGACGAGCTTGATCTGGAAAGCAAAGAGATGCTGGACATTCTTGACGAGCTCGGTATGGGGGATCTGACTCCTCTCAATACCGTGGATGACGAAGAACGTGACCTGATACTGGAACTTTACGAAGAACGTGAGATGGAGACGGAAGAGGAAGCCGGGGAAGAAGGGGCTGAAGAAACTGAAGAAAAAGTTGAAGAGGAAGCTCCGGAAGTAGAGGAAGAAGTTGAAGAAGAAGTAGAGGAAGAAGAGGCCCCGCGCCGACCGGCAGTGGTCTCAGTTCTTGGTCACATAGATCACGGCAAGACTACTCTACTGGACACGATCAGGGAAGCTCGCGTAGCACAGGGTGAAGCCGGAGGGATTACCCAGTCGATTGGTGCTTACCAGCTTGAATGGGACGGAAACGAATTCACTTTCGTCGATACGCCAGGTCATAAAGCCTTTACATCGATGAGATCCCGCGGAGCCCGGGCGACGGATATAGCGGTTCTGGTTATCGCAGCGGATGACGGTATAATGGATCAGACGGAAGAAGCGATAGCTCACATAGAGGCTGCGGATATCCCGATGATCGTGGCGATTAACAAGATCGATAAGAATAACGCAAACCCCCAGGAGACGATGAATCAGCTGGCCCGGAAGGGGTATACCCCGGACGACTGGGGTGGAGACACGATAATGGTCCAGCTTTCCGCCCTGAAGGGAGATAACGTCGAAGAACTCCTGGATATGCTCAGCCTGGTTGCCGAGATGGAGGCACCTACTGGTGACCCCGAGGTCGAACTCCAGGGCTTCATCGTGGAAAGCCATCTCGACTCCAGAAGCGGCCCGCTCGCTACCGCCATCATTCAGGAAGGGACTATCAGGCCGAGGGACGTGCTGGTAGTCGGTAATACCTACGGAAGGGTCAAGCGACTCACGGATGAAAGCGGCCAGGTAGACGAAGCCGGACCGGGTAAACCCGTTGAGATAATGGGTCTGAAGGAAGTTCCACCTGCCGGAGCGAGCATTGAAGCATACGACGACGTAAGCGAGGCAAAGAAGGAAGCAGAAGAGAGAAGAGAGAAGGAACAGGAGCAGCAGCGCGGAAGACAACAGTCCGTAGAAGACCTGTTTGCACAGGCCGAAAAGGACAACCTTGACTTAGTAGTCAAAGGAAGTTCCCGTGGATCTCTCGACGCAGTGAAACAGGAGATCGGTGAAATCGAAGTCGAGGATATAGAAATCGAAGTACTGCACGAAGGGGTCGGGGATATTTCGGAAAGCGACATCATGCTTGCCTCGTCTTCGGACAACTACTCCGCGGCGCTGGGCTTCGGCGTGGATATCAGGAACAAGGCGGAAGAGAAGGCAGAGCAACTCGGCATCCCGGTTGAAAGCTACAATATAATTTACGACCTGGTGGACAACGTGAAGCGTGCGATCGGCGAGGTCAAGGGACCCCAGTACGAAGAAGTCAAGGTAGGGGAAGTGGATGTGAGGCAGATCTTCGAGGTTACCGGTTCCGGAACCATTGCCGGATGTTACGTCAAATCGGGCAAAGTCACCAACAAGTCGATAATAAAGGTCTGGCGAAATGGAGAACTGGTCCACGAGGGTCCAATAGAGAGCTTGAAGAGGTTCGAGGAAGATGTCAAAGAAGTCGGTGAGGACTACGAATGCGGTATCTCCGTCGAGGATTTCGAGGATTTCGAAGAAGGAGATACGCTGGAAGCATTCACCAAGAAGCGAGTAGAAGCATTTTAATTTGGACCTCCGGGCCGGGAGGTCGGGATGAGTGTCGGTGTCTTGAAGGTAAAGTTCGTCCTTAGCGGCGTCAATAGCCTTAAGGAAAAACGTTCGATCCTTCAGCCCTTCATCCACAAAATCAGGAACAATTACAATATTTCGATCAACGAACTGGACGGAGGGGAAGATCCGACTACCGCCACTCTCGGCTTTGCTCACATAGCTAAAAGCAGCGAACTCAATTACAAAAAGCTTTCCCGGCTCGTGGAAGAGGCCGAAAAGGAAAAGAACTTACGCATACAGGACCAGACCACGGAGGTAATCTAATGGGAAAACGGGCAAAAAATAGAAAAGAAGAAGAATTCAAACGGGCCCTGGCTCGGATTATAGATGAGAACACCCGGGATAGGAAATTCGACTTCGCCACTGTAACTGACGTAGAACTTACCGAGGACTTCAAGTACGCAACTGTCTATATAGATCTGATAGGCGACGAAGAAGACAGAGAAGACTCACTGGAGAAGTTCAACGACGAAGAGGCCTTCTTTCGCACGAACCTGGCTCACGAAGTAAACCCCAAATACACCCCTGAACTGGACTTTAAGCTGGACCGAAGCCTGGACAAGCTAAACAAAATAGAGGAAATTCTGGATGAGGAGGGGGAAGA
>CAZWZR010000134.1:0-4796 GCA_964638365.1 uncultured Thermotogae bacterium
ATCAGGGACTTCCTCAAGGGCAAGAAAGCGATAGTCGGCTACGTTCTGGCCGGAGTGCTGGGAATAATCTCGCCCTTTTGCTCCTGTTCGACCGTTCCCCTTTTTCTGGGTTTTGTCGGCGTAGGAGTACCGTTCGGGATGACGATAACCTTTCTCACCGTCTCCCCCATGGTCAACACCGCCGCGGTCTTCGTGCTTTTCGGCTCGTTTGGCTGGGGCTTAACCCTTGCCTACGTGCTGGGAGGTTTGACCGTAGGAATTATCGGTGGAAGTGGCCTGAAACTTCTCGGGTTCGAACGCTACGTCGTGGACTTCGATTTCGCCGGCGACGAAGATGGAGATAACGACACTTCGGACAAGTCCGCCAGGCAAAGGCTCCATGAGGCGTACGAGGACGCCAAGGAAATCGTGGGGCGGATTTTCCCCTACGTAGTAATCGGTGTCGGCCTCGGCGCGGCGATTCACGGGTTCCTTCCCGAGCAATTTATCCAGAACACCCTCCAGGGAGCGCTGGCAGTCCCGGCAGCTACGGCACTGGGAATACCGATTTATACCAACATAATGGGCGTAATTCCCGTGGCGGAGAGTTTAATCGGAAAGGGTCTGCCCGCAGGAACCTCCATCGCATTTATGATGTCTGTGGCGGCGCTTTCCGTACCTCAGTTTGTGCTACTGAAGCAGGTAATGAAAAGGAACTTGATTATTGCTTACGGCGGAATCATCGGATTCGGAATTATGATTTTGGGATTCGTCTTTAATTTGATTTTTTGATGTACGAACAAATGTAGATCAGCCACGTTTTATTGCGTTTCCAACAAGATTTATTTAACATTCCGCAACCTATGTTGCAAATATTTTGGCGGGAATGAGCAAAACTCTTTCAATTTCCTTTGGAACTTCTCAGTAGGTGAGTCAAGAATCCCGCCCCGAGGGACGGGGCTTGTAGAAAAACAGCTTTAACGGCGGACCTTCTCCAGATCTGTTTTAGCCGGTACGCAAATCACATTGGTGGAGGTGAAAGACCTGAATTTAATTACTCGCCTGAAAGCTTTCCAAAACTTTCTCTAGAGCAAGTCCGGCGATAAAGCCGACCGCCAGGTTCGTGAAAAAGGAGAGCAGGGCCACCACTAGAGTCGAGATCCACCTATCCGTTTTCATTCCCGCGGAACCCAGTTCGAGGGAGATAAATACGAGAAGAGCACCCAGCGCTGCCAGGGGATAAAAAGCCAGGAAGTCAGCCGAACCGGCAATTAGCGCAATGGCAAGGTATACCGTTCCCAGGATCAAGTTTGAACCGCCGGTTCGTGCTCCAAACCGGTACTGCCCGGAAAGGCCGCCGGAACCGTGACACGCGGGGAAACCACCGAAAAAGCCTGCCAGTATACACATCGTCCCCATGGATTGGGATAACCTGTCGGGATCGACTTTTTTGCTCAGCAGGTCCTTAAACAGCAGTGTCGTTGCCAGTATGGCGTTTCCCACGCTCAGAAAGAACTGTGGCAGGGCACCCAGGGTAAATCCTTTTGGAAAGGCAGAGAGAGCGGGGAAGCTAAAGCCCGGTAGCCCCATCAGCGCGATTTCGGGTGCCCCGTTGAGGTATATACCGACGGCGCCTCCCAGCAGCAACACGATAAAGGCCGAGAGATTGGGCAGTTCGTACTTTTTCTTTAATCCCAGAAACAACAGAACTATCCCGATACCAATTGAAGCCAGCGGGATGTTTTCCGCCACGTAACCGACTGATGTCCGCAGCAGGATAAAGGCAAGTCCCAGCTGAACTCCCCGGATTACGCTTTCCGGCACGAAGTCGTCCAGCCACTTCATCAGTCCGGCCGTTCCGGAGACCAGAAGCATCGTCCCGAGTACGATCCCGGCTGCAAGCGCCTCCTCGTAAGTCAGGGTGCCGGCGATTGTCAGCCCGGCCAGCGCCTTCATCGGCTCGACGGGCATCGGCAGCCGGTAAAACAGGCCGGTACCTATCTGAAACAGGGCAAAGAAGAACAACAGGTGGGCGAGATTCGCATCAGTGGTGAGGCCAATTCCAATCAATAGTGGAATGACCGTCACCGAATCACCAAAAGCACCCGACACCTCTTCGATGGTAAAACGGAATCCGGATTCCTTACTTTCATCTTTGTTCATCTTAAATCATGCTGGCAGAATTTCTCGTAGAAAAATACTTGGATCAAAGCCGCTTTGAAAGGGTTTTCCGGTGGGCGAAGTCGGCAGCCAAAAGGAAAAAGAGGGAAAAACCAAAAATGGCAGCCAGATCAACCCACGGCCTGCCCCCGCCGCTAAAAGAAATCCGAACCAGGTCTACGAAGTAGGTTAGTGGAGAAAACCGAGATATAACGCTTCCCCAGCCCGGCAGGTTCTCGATCGGGATAAAGACCCCGCTAACGAAAATCAGGGGGAACTTTATCAAAGTAGATAACATCATTATATCCGACGTGGTATCGGTCGGGAGTGCTGAAATTAGAACTCCGATTGCGGAAAAACAGAAGCTTGCAAGCAATATTCCCAGTCCCAGAGCCAGAAAGTTGGCGGGGACCATACCGAGTATAGCCGCCACGATGGCCAGAGTCACTGTGGAGATGGAAAAAGACAGGGTCATCGAACCCAAAATATCTCCCAGTAACATCTCCGTTACGCTTATCGGGCTCGCTACCAACCTTTCCAGAGTTTTCGTTCTCGTCTCCCAGGGAGCTATTACCGGGCTGATCGAAGTAGAGGTAAACCAGATAGCCATCCCGGAGAGCCCACCAATTAGGGTAAGGGGAGGCATATCCCTCCCGATGAGAAATGCAAAGAAAAAGAAGAAGGGCAGGAGCACCCCAAAAATTACTACTGGCCCCTTACCGTAGTATATTTTCAGATCTTTTTTGGCCACCGAATAAGACTTTTGCGGGCGCGGCAAACGGTTCATCGATTACAACTCACCTTTTTTATTCTTTTTAAAAATTTAAGTCGCGGTCAACTGGGTAAAGACCTCTTCCAGGCTGGGTCCGGAAGTCCGCAGCGATACAATTTTCAAGTTCTTCTTTCGGGCGAAGTCCACCAGGCTTTCAACTATTTCCCCTGGTTCCGGGCCGTAGAGTCTATATTTGTCTCCTTCCTTTTCTACTTCTTCGACCGGCTTTAGTTCTTCGAGTTCAGTTAATTTACTCTGGCAGAGTCCGTTGCCGGAAAAGCTAACCAGGGCGGACTGTGTACTCTGGATGGTACTTTTCAATTTCTCCGGTTGGTCTATCGTAGCTATCTCCCCTTCGTTGATTATCGCCACCCGGTCGCAGAGCTTATCCGCCTCGCTTATATCGTGGGTCGTTAGGAAGATGGTTTTACCCTCGCTATTTAGCTGACCGACTCGGTCCTTGATCAGTCGCTGGCTGGCAACGTCCAGTCCGGCAGTGGGTTCATCCAAAAAGAGTATCGGCGGATCGTTTATCAGGGCCATTGCCAGGATCAGCCGCTGCTTCATACCTTTGCTGAACCCCTTCACTTTCGAGTCCGCCCTGTCACCCAGTCCAAAGTCGTTCAGCAGTTTTTCCGTCTTCTCTTGCCTCCTACGTTTGGGTACGCCGTAGAGTTCACCGGATAGGAGTACGTTTTCGCGGGCGGTTAAATCTATGTAGGCGTTGGATTCCTCCGGGGCAATACCGATCTTTTCCTTGGCCGATAAGGGATCCCGAGTAACACTAATTCCGTCTATACTCGCTCCACCCGAGTCGGGTTTCAGCACGCCGGTTATCATCCTCACTGTCGTGGTTTTGCCCGCGCCGTTGGGGCCGAGAAAACCAAATATTTCTCCCTCTTTAACTTCAAAAGAGACCCCATCCACGGCCCGAAGCCCGTCAAACTCCTTGACCAGGTTACTCGCCTCTATCGCTACCAATTAATTCACCCCGTGACCTCCCCCGCTCTCGAGACAGCCCTCTCCTTCTAGCTGGTTCAGGACCGCGTCGAAAGCGAGGTCGAATAGCTTCCTATCCTTCTCCAGAGATCCTTTTACTATGGCCCCTTTTTCCGCCGTTAGCTTCTCCGTTTTCGCACTCATCGCTCAAATCACCACCAAGCAAGTTTATGGTTATTTTCTCCAAGGCCAGGCTCCAGACCTTCTCCGGAGCCCCACCTCCTTCTTCTCTGTAGCCGGCTAACTCTATGATCCCTGCTGAACTGAGTTCCGAAAGGTGATAGTAAAGATTTTGTTTGCCGGTTGAGCGGCAGCTGCTTTCGAGGTGGTCCCGTATTTCCCCTGTGGACTTTTCTTCCTCTCCCAGGAAATGAATTATCCTCCAGCGCGTCGGACAGTGCAGTGCCTTGGAGTACTCTTTGATCTCATTGAGAAATATCTCTGTCTCTTTACTCATAAGTGCTCTTTTCCCGCGTATATTATTTTTGCTTAAGTTAACCGACGGTTATTATAATAAATCTTTATAATACTATCAATAACGATATTAATATTGTAGCAAGCGCTAGGCTTTCGCTCACTTATTCCATGCAGGCTGGGCTGCCCCGGGCGGTTAGTTCGTCTCCGGAATGGACCAGATTGACTGGCACAGGAAGCTGCACGGCTTCGAGGAAACTAGGTGAGGTAGTGGCACGAAACTCATATTCGGACCGTTCCAGTAATAGTTGAGAAGCGCCAGGAGGGGTTGCAATAGCGGGAGAATAACTTACCCTAAGTTGAAAGCCAATGTATAGATCCAGAAAAGATTCAGAACAGATCAAATTGGAGGTGAGCGAGCGCCCAATTAACCGCTCGGGCAGCGGTTTCGTATTACGCAAAGACTGGTGGC
>CAZWZR010000135.1:0-4739 GCA_964638365.1 uncultured Thermotogae bacterium
TATGATATAGACTGGCAGGGTAAAGGTCAATAAAACACCGGAGAGTCAGTAAAACGGGACCCTCGTAAGAAAATAAGCCTGTACCGGTGTGGCTTCATAAATGTAGCTGTTTTTGTAAATGAAAAGAGTGCCCTTTTTGGTGAGAAAAGGATAAGGAAAGTTGCTCTAACTCCTAAGACAGTTCGGCAACGAGTAAAAACTGTTTCTCAATCTCGCTGGAGTCCATGACGTTGAAGCCGGTTTGTTCCAGCAAATTGACTACATCCTGTTGAGAATAGTAATTTTCCGGTATCCCTGTAGAAGCCCCTTCCTTCCAGTCGGCCAGTATTAGCTTCCCGGGGTCTCTCAAACTGTCTTTGGCGCTGTTCAGAAAACTGGACGGATCATCAAAATGGTGAAGGCTATTTATACTGTACACCAGGTCGAATTTTTCCTGAAGCTCATCGACCTCCTCCGCCCGCAATCTAGTACAGTTTGTATCGGTATTTCCTTTTACGGTGGCCGAAGGATCAACACCTAACCCCCTGATATCGTAATTTCTTCCCAGTCGATCCAGAAAAGAACCGTCTCCACAGCCGACGTCCAGTAACTTATATCCGGGCTTCACGAGGTTCTCGAGCCTCTCGTGAACGAGCCGGTGCCCCTCCGATTGGAAGTTAATCCCGTTCATTTTCTTCACCTTTTATTTTTCCTGCTTCCATTAGCCTGGCGAAACCGTGAAAGTACTCGTAATTCCGATTCGCGCTAAAACCGAACCCCTCAAGGACTTCCCTCCAGTCACGCTCAAGGTAATCGTAAGCGTATTTGCATTCACCTAATTTGAACGGGATTCTGAGGTAAAAAGGTAGTTCTGCCAATTCGAAATCTCCGTAGTCCAGAACGAAGAACTCCCCATCTGGCTTGAGAACCCGATGGACGTTTTCGAAGGTCGCAGTTCTGGAGGAATGGGGCAAACCGTGAATTACGAACGAAGTGAATACTTTATCGAACCGGGAGTCGAAAGATAAAGGCTTGTCGATCCGTTTTTTCTCTATCTTGACGTTTTTACTGTCGTCAAATCTCTGCCTGAACCGGGCGATGGCGTTATCGCTGATATCCAGGCCAAGTATTCTCCCCTGATTATCTAAATAATCCAAGATAAAGGAAGCATTATACCCAGTCCCGGCACCGAGGACCAGGATTTCGTCTCCCGGGTCTATATCCATGTCTTCTATAGCCCCGGCGATGAAGTTACCGTACCGGCCTAAAGTCCCCAGGTTGAGAAATATCTCGTAGTACCGGGCCAGAATTCCGCTGATCTCTACGTGAGAATCCGGATAAAGCTCACCCATCGTTTCACCGCCGCAGCTCTATTTGGTTTTTAAGCCAAAAATAGGGTAAAGAGTATTCGTAAAAATCCCGTCAACTAACCTTTATCAATTATGTCCTCAAATTTCGTCACTATTTTTTCAAATGATTTCGACGCATCCGATTCGGGGTAGGCTTTCACGAAGGGCTCGCCTTCATCAGCTGTCTGGACGATCCTCTGGTCCAGCGGCACCCTTCCCAGGAAGTTGGCGTCCAGTTCTTCGGCTGCCTTTTCCCCGCCGCCCGACTTGAATATTTCGGTCTTCTCACCGCAGTGTGGACAGACGAAACCGCTCATGTTCTCTACGATCCCCAGCACCGGTAAATCCAGCTTCTCGGAAAAGTTAAATGCCTTACGAGAGTCCAGAAGGGATAGATCCTGTGGGGTCGTGACGATTATCGAGCCGTCAATGTCCTCCAGAATCTGTGCTATTGAGAGTGGTTCGTCCCCAGTTCCGGGCGGCAGGTCGATAATCAGGTATTTCAGATCTCCCCAGTTGACGTCGCCCAGGAACTGCTTGATGGCCTTCATCTTGAGCGGACCCCGCCAGACAACGGGAGAATCGTCTGACGGCAAAGTGAATCCTATTGACATTATTTTCAGGTTATCCAGCCTCGCAGGCTCTATGTTATCTTCCGAACCACCGAGCCTTTCCTCTTCGACGCCCATGATCTTTGGTATATCGGGGCCGTGGAGGTCGGCGTCCAGCAGGCCGACTCCCTCTTCCGTTTTCCTGGCCAGCGAGGCTGCCAGGTTTGCGGAGACTGTACTTTTCCCTACGCCGCCCTTGCCGCTCATTACCACCAGTGAATGATCGACGCCCTCTAACTCTATGCTCTCACTTTGTGCTTTTGCTCCCTGTTTACCCTGTGGTTGTTCGTTCATTTTTCCTCCATTTTTTATCCTTTACAAGAGGTTTAGTATTTCGTCTAAGCTTTTGACTAAATTACATTTAAAATTATCGATTCTAAATGAAAAATAACCAATTTTAGTTAAAAAGACCGATCCTCGATCCGAAAAATAGTATCATATGCACGATTAAAATCAACTCTCCGTATCTCCAGACGGAAGGACTTCCGTTAATTGAGTTAATTGATGAGTAGGAATAGGTGGCTGAAAACTAAATCCGGTTGAGGCCAAAAGTTCTTCCCTTAATTCTCTATTTCTTCGTCCTCCTCCCGCCTCCATTCGTAGCCCGGTTCTTCTTCTAAGACCTTTCCCCCCCTTTCCTCTTTGGCCGGGTAAATTCCTAATATTGCAAGTAGCAGGAGAAAGATAAAGAAGGACAGCATAAAAACGATTACCCCGAGGCCGGGTATGAATCCTATTCTCGCCCTTTCGATCACCCCGGCGATTGAACTTGCCTGGGTGGGATGCAATATCAGTTTCATGAACCATCCGACTAGTATTGTGGCAAATATCCAGAGGTAAATTCTCCTTAAACGTAAAGATAAAGCGGTAAAAAAACTAACTTTAAACTGCGGCTCTCTAAGATCCTCGGAAAGGACCTTCATCCACTCCGTTCTTGGCAACGTCGCCTCGGGATCCAGAGTGTTGGCAAAAAAGTTCTCTTCCAGCAGTCTCACGCGTGAACGCCAGACTTCGTGAATCTGATAGCGGTTCGCCTCCAGAGTCAGGAGGGCTGAAGCAAGGGGGATAGTGACCAGAATCAGAGCTGGGGATCTATTC
Source organism: uncultured Thermotogae bacterium (assembly GCA_964638365.1). Classification (GTDB taxonomy): domain Bacteria; phylum Bipolaricaulota; class Bipolaricaulia; order M55B111; family M55B111; genus JAGXLP01. The sequence goes on from CAZWZR010000135.1 coordinate 3,038, forward strand.
GGTGCCGAAAAAGCCCATGAAATCATACCTGCTACCATTACAAGGGTCCAGTACGGGGTTTTGTCAAGCCTGCCCCGCCACGTATTTACCCTCTGGACCTCGCCTCGGTAGAGGTGAATAAGGATTGTTTCAATTTTGTCGCTGGATATCTCCGGTTTTTCTTCGTCGTCTACCATAACAAATAATTTTATTCCAAATAATCTAATAGCGCAAAGACGGTTCCCAAAACCAACGATTTATGGAATTAATTCTTGACTACACTAAACCCGTAATGTAACAAGTTCAGTGCTAAACCGAAAAACATGACCGAAGAGACGAAGACAAATGCAAATTTGAACGAAAAAAACTCAATTAACCCCCCGGCTAAGAAAGGTAGAGGTGCCGTTAAGGCAATTGTTGAACCTCTAATCCCTGAGTATGTAGCCCGCCTTTCTTCCGGTGCCAGTTCTAACAATTGGGTATTAAACCCAACCATCCTTGCATTGATTGCTGACCCCGCTAAGACGAATACGATCGTGTAATAGATCGGTTTAAACCCTGTAATCCCCAGAGTTATTAAAGGCGTTAATCCCGCTATAAAGAGGCAGAACAGTATAACTTCTTCAGAAGCCCTTTCACCTATTCGACCCCATACAAAGTTCGAGAATGCTCCACCAAATACACGGGCCATAAGGTAAACGCCGACGAAACTTTCGGCGACGCCGACTGATTCTTTAAAGTACACTATGTAATATGGAATTATCATTATATGAAATCCGGCAAGAACACGCGTTAGGAGAAACAACCTAAATTCGTTATCATCCTTCAGAATTTCAAGTACGTTAGCAAAATAACTTCTTAAGGATTTCCTGGTGCCTGACTCCCCTTCCGATTCTCTAATCATCCAAAAACCAGCGAAACCAATCAGCAATGCTGTCCCAGAAAATAGAAACAGGAGTCCGTAGTTTCTTGGAAAACTTAGTGGAAAGCCATCACCAAGGATAAAACGGACCACAAAACCCATCCCAAAAGCTAAAATGCTTCCCGTAACCTGTCGCGTGGCATAGAACTTAGCTCGATTCCTTTCGCTAATGGCGCTGCCGATTATATCCGTGAGAGCGACACCACCCAGAGAGCCGGCCAGTGAGTAGATTAGCAAAAAGGTAAAAAGTAGAGACAGGATAAGTGCAGGGTTTGAGTTTCCTCTCCAAGTTACGAAGAACCCGAATACGAACCATATCGTTGCCCTGGTTAAGATCGCGATGTATAAAAAAGGCTTTTTTCTTGCTCTTGGTTCCACGTAATTGGAAAATAATACCTGCGGTAGTCTTCCAGCGCTGAAATAAATGGATGGTAGCAGTGCGATCAGGAACTTGGAACCCGTTAGAGAACTGACAAAAGCTGGGAGTATCAGGTCGATATCCGCGAGTCGCGTGCTGGATCTAAGGAAAGTACCGTGTATTACTCCGCCGATAAAGTTTTTCTTCTCGTTGGTATCTTCGTTTTCCATCGTTCTTAAACTAATACCCTTGCTGATTCTCCGCAAGTCACATTTGTGGGAGCTGCAAAGGTCCCTCACCTCTTTTTTCTAGAATAATGAAATTTGGACTTGAACGAATAGTGTGCATATGATAATATAGGGTTGAACTGAAAAAATCAATTTTTCACGAGGTGATTTTCATGCCATACGGAGACAGAACAGGACCAAGAGGTGAAGGGCCGA
>CAZWZR010000136.1:0-4733 GCA_964638365.1 uncultured Thermotogae bacterium
ATCCCTCGTTCCTTTTCCTGATCCATCCAGTCCATTTCAGCATCCCCGTCGTGGACTTCCCCTATCTTGTACGTACGGCCGGTGTAATAAAGCATTCGCTCGGTAGCCGTAGTCTTCCCCGCATCTATATGCGCCATAATTCCAATATTGCGCAGTTCCTCAAGCTCCTCGTCCCTAATTTCTTCGCCCACGATCTCGTCCGATCTTTGTTTCGTCATAGTCATGTTTTTTTAACCCTTACCTTTACCATACCTCTACCTGATACGGTCTCATTTAGATCAATACCAAATTAAAAAAAAGGTATAACCAGAAATTAAATGAATCGCCGAGGATTACCAGCGATAATGAGCAAAGGCCTTATTCGCCTCCGCGCGTCGGTGGGATTCAAGCTTCCTCTCGTAAGCTTCCCCTTCCTTGTTGCTGGCCAATATTATTTCGTTTGCCAAGCGATCTTCTATCCTAGGTTCGTTCCTATCCAAAGCGACGTCAACCAACCAACGAAGGGAGAGAGCCACCTGCCTGGCAGGTGGTACTTCGTAAGGGACCTGGTAATTGGCACCTCCAACTCTCCTACTTCTAGTTTCCAGCTCTGGCGAAATATTATCTATGGCTTCTCGAAATACTTTTACTCCAGGCTCTCCTTCTCGATCCTCTATCAACGAGAAAGCCTTATAGATTATCTTATAAGCCCTGTTTTTCTTTCCGTCTTGCATTATGTAATTGGCAAACTTCCCGACTAACTTACTACCGTGCTTGATGTCCGGTTTTACGTCACGACCTGGCAGTGCCATTAAAGCTTCCTCCTAACTCGACTTTTTGGTTCCGTACTTCGAACGTCCCTGCTTTCTACCTTCCACACCGGTTACGTCGTAAGCGCCTCGAACTATATGATATCTTACGCCGGGCAAATCCTTGACTCGACCTCCGCGTACCAGAACAACTGCGTGCTCCTGCAGTTCGTGTCCCTCGCCCGGGATGTAAGCAGTAACTTCCTTACCGTTGCTTAACCTTACCCTGGCGACCTTTCTCAGTGCGGAATTGGGCTTTTTCGGAGTTCGAGTATAGACCCTGGTAACTACCCCACGCTTCTGGGGGCAACCGTCAAGCGCCCGCGAACTAGTTTTCTTCTTTTTCGATGACCTTCCTTTTCTGACCAGCTGATTAATCGTCGGCATAACTTTTTGTCACCACTCCTTTAAGTGCCAGCAATTATAAGTTAGCCCCCTATCCTTGTCAAGCTGAGCTGGATTCCACGGGAGCCATCTCGTTTTCTGCTTCTACGCTTTCTCCTTCGCTTTCGGCGCCATCTTCCTCGGGTTCGAAGCCCGTTCCAACGGACACCTTCTTCCCGACAATTATATTAGGTTTGAGCCCCTTCAACTCATCCGATTGACCGCTCAGCGCAGCGTCGGTCAGTGTGGACGTAGTTCTCTGGAACGAGGCGGCGGACAACCAGCCCTTGGTCTTCAGGGCTGACTTCGAAATCCTGAGCAGCTGCCTGTCACCTTCCGGAAGTTCGTGCTCCAGAATTCTCGGCTTTTCTATCTCTCCATCAATCAACAGCGGGAGCTCTTCTACCTTTGAACGCGTCGCATGTCTCAGTAGTTTTTCGGTTACCCGCTCACCTTCTCGTGCGATCAGGTGACCACCGCTGTAGACGTCCTCCGCTATCTGTTCGCCGATTATCTCCCTGCATCGCTCCCTTATTTCTTCGTTCTCGGTCCTGAGCCGGTCAACTACGTTTCGGAATTCCTCCAGCGTTATAAGCTCGTTTTGCGTTAGATCCGAGTCGCCCCTGTTCGTCACGATGACGTTGTTGAGCATCTGGGCGATGATTACCTCGACATGCGTATCGTTTATGTCGACACCCTGGCTCTTGTACACCTTCTGTATCTCCGTAAGCAAGTACTCGTAAGTCCTCTCCATTCCGGCTTTTTCCAGCAGGTTATGAGGAGGTATAACGCCTTTGGAAAGCTGTTCTCCAGGCTTTACCTTGTCTCCCGTACCAACTACCGGCGAATGAGTAACCTCCGCGTCTTCCCTGTAGCGGTAGTTAACCCGGGCGAAATCGTCACCCTCTTCTCCGACGGATTCTACAACTAGCTTCCTGTCCTTCGGCCTATCGAGAGTAAATAACGTCTTGCCCTTCTTTACTTTCTCGCCGTCAGCTACCTCGGGAACCATTGCCTCGGACAGAGGGATCCTTTTTCTTCCTTCCTCCGGCTGGAATATTATCACTGAATCTTCGGCCTTGACCAGTAATCCGGATTTGTCAGCAGTCAGTTTATCAGAACTCTTTACGTCAATTAACTCTTCCCCTTCTTCGACCCCTTCACCCTCTTCGACAAGCGGCTTGGCCATTGGAGGAATCAGATGATCGACAAAGTTCTCCTCCTCATCAACCAGAGTAATTAAGTTACGCTCTTCATCTATACTATCAACGGTTCCGCTCTTCTTCGCGTGAACCTGTTGTAGCTCGAGCTCTTCGGAAAGGACGTCACCCTTCTCCACGTAAGTATCCCCTTCAACGCTTATCTCTATTCCATCCGGTAGCTCGTAAAACATGTCGGTTCTGCTCATCAACAGGTACATCATGGGCCGGCCGTCTTCTTCGACGAAACGAACCGTCCCCGCGTGTGGGCTGGTGTTGTCAACTACTTCTGATAGGTTTACTTCCTCCCCTGGCTCAACCAGACACAGGGACGAAGGAACTGAAAGTGACTGAGGCTCCCCTTCGATCTCGATCAACTTACCTTCTTCCGTATCAGTCATCTCCGTTACGTGGCCTTCGATATCCGTGATCGTTGCCTGGGCACTCTTCGTCGTTTTCCTCGCTTCGAATAGTTCCTCGGCACGCGGTAGACCCTGAGTGATATCCTCTCCCGCAACTCCACCGGAGTGGAAGGTCCGCATGGTCAGCTGAGTCCCCGGCTCGCCGATGGACTGAGCCGCTACGATTCCAGCCGCCAGACCGACATCGACCATTTCGTGTTTGGACATGTCCATGCCGTAACAATTCTGGCAGATCCCTTTTTCCGTTTCACACGTAACGGGGGATCTGACAACTATATTCGGCCGCACTTCTATCTCTTCAACCTCGCTTTCCTCGAGCCTGTCCAGTTCGAAACGACCGAGCGTCTCGTCCCGGCTCACCAATACGTTACCGCTATCCGGTTCCTTTAAGTCCCTGACGCTATTCGTCCCAACCAACCTCTCCCTGCCTTCCTGATCCAGTTCGTTCAATTCAACGGTTACGGTCTTATCCGCCAGGGTATAGGATAGTTCTTTTCCAACGAGCTCCCCTTCTTCGGCCATTATCGAGCCATCTTCCGGATCTATTACGGATTCGGCCAGCGTTTTCCCATACACTCTTTCCTCTATGCCCTCCATAAGCTCGCCGCCATCGTATCTCAGGGGATCAACCTCAAGTCCCCGGTTGGTTCCACAATCCTCTTCCCGGACAACTATGTTGGATACGGCTTCCACGAGTCTCCTGGTCAGGTAGCCCGAATCGGCCGTCTTTAATGCAGTATCAGCAGTACCCTTTCTGCCACCGTGAGTGGATATAAAGTACTCCATCATGTCAAGACCTTCACGGAAATTCGATTTCACGGGCATTTCTATTACGTCTCCAGAGGGGTCCGCCATCAAACCACGCATCCCAGATAGCTGCTTTACCTGGTCAGCACTCCCCCTCGCCCCCGAACCTACCATCATCTGGAGGGGATTAAACTTGTGTTCGGCGTAGTTCTCCATGGTAGCGTCCTCTACCCTGTCTACGGTCTCGTTCCAGACGTCGACGATACTGGAGGATCTTTCCTCTTCCGAAGCAAGCCCTTTGTCAAACATTTCGTTCACTTCGTCTACCCGCTCGTCTGCTTGCTCCAGGATCATGGATTTTTCTTCGGGCTCTATGCAGTCCGTAGTCGAGATCGTCAGGGCCGACTCCGTGGCTTCGGAAAAACCCAGTTCCTTCAGATCATCCAGTAGGCTAACCACTCTTTCATTTCCGTATTCCTCGTAAACTCTCATCAGTACTTCGGAAATATCCGAGGACTCGAACCGTTTGTCGTAGTTACGCAGATCCCTCGGAAAGAGTTCGTTAAGCTTCGCCCTGCCTAGAGTGGTATCTCTGACTTCACCGTCTATCCTTATCTTCACGGGTGCATGCAGGCTGATCACGTCGTTGTCGTGAGCCCGTTTTGCTTCCTGTAAACTGGCAAAGAACTTACCTTCGCCTTTCCCGTCTTCATCCACTTCCGTCAGGTAATAGTAGGCATATATCTGGTCCTGGGTTGGCTTCGTCAGTGGGCCACCATAAGCCGGTGAGAGCAGGTTCTTGGACGAGAGCATTATATCACGAGATTCATCCACTGCCTCCCGGGTCAGAGGGAGGTGGATAGCCATCTGATCTCCGTCAAAATCAGCGTTGTATGGAGGACAGACGTGAGGATGGATGTGGATCGCGTCTCCTTCCACCAGTTTCGGCTCGAAAGCCTCTATACCCAGACGGTGAAGTGTCGGTGCCCGGTTGAGCAGTACCGGCCGATCCTCCATCAGTTCGTCCAAATAGTCCCAGACTTCCGGCATGTCCCCAGCCAGGGCTTTGTTTTTCACCTCGTTGAAATCCGAATAGGTAGTATCGTCCAGGTATCTCGTCACAAACGGCTTAAAGAGCTCCAGGGCCATCTTCTTCGGAACCCCGCACTCATCCAGATTGAGTTGAGGGTCAA
>CAZWZR010000137.1:0-4733 GCA_964638365.1 uncultured Thermotogae bacterium
TAAAGTGACCGTCGAAACGGCTCGTTTCCCCATGAACTTGAATCTAACCAAAGCATAAGCCGCAAACGCACCAATGAAAATCGAGAAAAACGCCGTCGACGAAGCTACAATTAAACTGTTAACCAAATATTTGAGAAAGTTTCCGGAAAACAGGACCTCCTTATAATGCTGCAGAGTGGGCTTGAAAATCCAAACGGGAGGCATGGAAAACGTCTGGGTTCTGGTCTTAAGCGATGTAGTTATCATGATGAATATGGGGAACAGAACTATTCCGGCGGAGACAAACAGCATTACGTAGCGCATTGCCTGCCCTTTATCAAGCCCTCGTAAATTCTCAAGGCTTAAGCTCTTGAGCCATGTATTAATTCTGGTCATCTTTACTTAGACCTCTCTTTAATATTAAAAATCTTTTCATATGGTCAACTTTATTTGGTTACCCATTTAAGGTGACCCTGACATCCAACTTCACGTTTATGTTCCAAATATTAACCTTGCACGATAAATAAGCTAAGCCTGAGTTCTCCGCGCAGTACTGAAGAACTGAAAGAGTAGAGTGGACACGATCAATAGAATCATGATCAAGAATACGGCTAGAGTCGACGCTTCGCCCAGTCTACGGCTTATAAAAGCCTTCTTATAAATGTGCAAGGAAAGTACTTCAGTTGAACGCCCTGGCCCCCCATTAGTCATTACGTACATAACTACTAATGCCCTTAACCCGTCTATAAGGCGGAGCACAATAGTCAAACCAATAATCGATTTGATCATGGGGAGCTTGACATGCCTTAACCTCTGGATGTATGACGCACCATCAACTATAGAAGCTTCTAAAACGTCTTCGGGGACGTTTTGTAACCCTGCCAGTAGCATTAAAAATACGAAAGGTGTCCACTGCCAGATGTCCGTTAAAATAACAGCAGTTAGGGCTGTAAAAGGTTGTGAAAGCCAGGTAATGTGCTCAAACCCCATTAATCCTATGAAGTAATTTACCAACCCATAATTTGGGTTAAACATGAACCTCCAGAGCACCCCAACCACAACTGGCGCTACCATGATCGGAAGAAGAAAGATAGTCCGGAATATATGAAGACCTTTAATTTTACGTTCCGCCAATAACGCCAGCCCCATGCCAACAATTAATTCCGCGGCTAAAGTGACAGTGATAAAGATACCGGTAACCTTGAGGCTAGTCTGAAAAGCAGTACTCTGGACAATGTCTAAATAGTTCTGTATCCCCACAAATTCCGGTGCCTTACTGTAAACATCTACCAATCTCCACTTGAAGAAACTCAAACGGATGCTGTAAAATACCGGATAAAATAATGCCAGACCAAATACCAAGATAGCCGGGGCGAGAAAACCGTAAGGCGTTAATTTTTGAAGTACTTTTTTTGCTTTCACGCTTCCCCCTGATTTCGATGTTTGATTCTGTCCGGGCTTACCTCAAAGGGTTCTTATAAAAACGGGTAGGCTTAAGTTGGACAAAAGAACCGAAATTTTTTAACATATCTTGCCTTAAAGAGCGAAGGATAAGGCGACGCCTAACGGCGTCCCCTTATCCTTCCAACTGTTAATTTATTCGTAGTAACCAGCTTCTTCCATTATTTCCCTGACAGGTTCAAAGATGTCCTCCATTGCCTGTTTAGGTTCCTTCTGACCTGTCAGTACCTTATTGACTGCTGTTCCAAAGTATTCGGTCTCTACTTCGGGCCATTCAGGAATAGCCGGTCGCCATGCGGGATCAGCCAGCTGAACCTGCTCCACCATTACCTTGTACTCCGGGAACTGCTCCTGAAGTTCAGGTTCTCTCATAAGTGATTCCCGGTCCACGATTTGGACTCCGTATTCAGTCATGAGCTCCCGCTCGACTTCTTTACTGGTCATCCACTGCATCAACAGAAACGCGGCCTTTTTATCTGTTTCCCCGGCATTGGCCGGTATAGCGAGGCCAAACCCGCCTGTTTCAGCAACTGTTTTGTCGTCCACTCCTTTTCGGCTAGGAATAGTACTATAAGCAACTTTGCCCTGAACTTCTGACTGCTGCGGATCCCTTACAAGCGAAGCTATTCGGCTGTGGTCAAGGTACATGGCTGCTTTACCCTGCAAGAAGGCATTGTCATTACCGCCGGCTCCAAAGCTCGGAATTCCAGGAGGGCCGTAATCAGCTATTTTCTTGAAGTAGCGCAGAGTTTCCAGCGCTGCCTCATTGGTAAATGCCGGTTCCCAGTCGTCCGTGAATATCTCTCCGCCAAAAGGTTTGAGCAGGTTTAACGTACCATGGCCTGCTTGATGGCCTGCCTTTCCCCTCATGGTCAGGCCGTAGACACCATCAACGTTTTCCGCGAAGAATTCGGACAACTCAAGTACGTCCTCAAAAGTTTTTGGTTCCGCTAGACCGTATTCGTCAAATAGATCCTTGCGATAGGCAAAAACGCTTACCTCAGAACTTGCTGGAACTGCGTATAGTTTTGTGTCACTGCCTTCTCCGCCGCCCAGGTAAATATTCTTGCCTTCACAACTCAGGCAAACCTTACCCTGGGTGGTTACCAGCTTATCTACGAAGTCGTCAAAGTCCCAATCCGGGTAGGATATGCTCTCGTTTTCCATCATCGGCCCAAGCGGCTCCAGATAACCTGCCTGGACGTACTTCGCCTTCGAAAGTGGACCAACCATGGAGATCAGATCGTAATCACCATTGGGCTTACTCATCTCCAGACTCTGAGTGGTAGACATTTTAGTGTAGTTCATCTGATCCACTTGAACTTCGATGCCGGTTTTATCTTCAAATTTCGGCAACATGTCGACCCAATGGTTGTACGCTTTGTGAGCGGGGAAGCTAACGACTACTGTTTCACCCTCAAACTGGCGCCAATCAAATTCGTGGGAGCTAGCAATTGCAAAAGAAAAAGTACCAATAAAAATTCCTATAGCAAGAACTAAAATTAGAATTGACTTAACCTTATGATGGAGCATTTTTACCTCCTCCATTAGGGGAGAAATTGATTATCCTGAATTTTTTGAGGAATAATAAATATTATCTTTCCTTTCACCTCCAAATTCGATTCTTCGGAGTTTAGTCAACCTTACCGCTTGATTGTCTGACTATCAGTTCTGGCTTTAGCCTGACTCGTTTTATTTCTGAATTTTCCTCTTTATCTTTGTTCTGAATTCTATTTAACAAAATCTTTACAGCCTCTTCCCCAATTTTCTTAATTGGAACTCGGATAGTACTGAGGGGCACTCTGGCATAGGAAGAAAAAGCTATATCATCGAAACCAACTATTCCTATATCTTCTGGAATCCGGAGGGAGGCTTCATTCACGGCTTTCATAAATCCCAGAGCTACGAAATCACTAAATGTATGAACTGCATCGGGAGGCTGAGTTGAATCAAGAATTTCTTTACCAGCTTCATAGCCCTGCTTCATCGTAAGAATGCCGTCGTAGATTAGATCAGAGTCGATATTTCTCCCGTCTTCCCGTAAGGCTTTCCTATATCCCTCTAACCTTTCCTGAGCACTCAACTCATTCAACGGTCCATTTAATAACCCTACATCCTGGTAACCATTTTCTATTAAGTGACTGGTTGCCAGGTAACCTGCTTTTAGATCATCTATTAAGACAAAATCAGTAGATAAACCCTCAAAGTGTCGGGCAAAAGCCACAAAAGGAAGACCTTCTGTTACTTCGGAGATATCGCTTTCTTCAGAATTTACAGGGCTAACCAGGAGACCATCCACTTGCTCGGACAGCATTATTTCAATTGCCTCTTTCTCTTTCTCGGGGTCCTCGTCGGAATCCTTAAGTATTATGTTATAACCCCGATTCGAGGCAGCTTTTTCTATTCCTTTAACTACGGTGGAAAAAAATGGATTAGCATTATTAGCAACCACGACTCCGAGAATACCTGTTTTCTCGGATCTCATTCTCTGAGCCACCCTACTCGGCCGATACCCCATTTCTTCAGCCGTTTCCAGTATCTTTTTTTTAGTCTCCTCTCTAATTTCGGCCTTATCATTTAAAGCTCTCGATACCGTATTGGCCGAGTAACCAACTTCTTCCGCGATATCCTGTATTGTTATTCGTTTATTCATTCTGTTGATTTGCGTTCATATTAAATTAACTTTCACGTGATCGAACACGTTAACGATTACATACTACAAAAATAGAAAAACTTGTTCAAGGAGAATAGTATTGTTTTTAAATATTAAAGAAGCAGCCGCGCAAACCTCTTTTAATATACACTGAAGTCCAGAAAATGGAGCATTGTGTAATTATTCGTGTATAACAAAATTATGACTTCGCGCGGTTGTAAGATTAAGATAGCTGTTGCCTTATTTTTCACAGGCAAATGGAATTCCGGATAGATCTTTTGCAGGATATTTAAGAAACTGCGGTTCCGCGTCCTTTTCGTTCTTATTTAACATCCCATTTAAAATAAGGAGACGGATTATCAGGAAGGGCAGTGAATTCTAGGGGGTGTGTTAGATTAAGCCTTTCCTACTTTTAATTAGTGCGGTAGAATTAGGCAAGAATACGCTGAATTGATCCGTTAGGCTTCACTTTCATTTTGGGCTAAATGTTTATTCCATAAGAAATGTTTGAACCGAGCCGGGCTTAATTCTACAAGGTAAGCTAAACTTGCGGGATTTAATTTTCTAAGACTAAAAATTACCATGGTACGCCCGGGAGGATTCGAACCCCCAACACCCGGATCCGAAGTCCGGTGCTCTG
>CAZWZR010000138.1:0-4731 GCA_964638365.1 uncultured Thermotogae bacterium
GGTTTAGTTTTTTATGGGTCATGCTTCCTATTAATGAGAACCACTACCATGAAGAGGTCAGTTTGAGCACGCGAGTCGGAAATTTCTCGGTTCGGAATGCCCGGAGGTCCAACCGGCCGGGAACAGGAGCTCGGCCTGCTTGCTATGGGATAGAACCATGGCCGCTGGGCTTACGATAGGATTTTGCTGAGCGGTGACCAAACAAGTTCAACCACCCGTATTACGATGTCCCCAATTCGTAAAACATGGTTAAAAAACTAGCCATACTTGAGCCAGATTACTGATATGAGATCCTTTTAAGCGGATGAACTCCAGACTAACATCACCCCAGAAGAACCACCGAAAGGACCCCCACCACTACCATCGATATCAGGGCGGGAGCCGCTATCTTTTTCACGTACTGACCGATCGAGGAGTCGAAGTATTCAACCGAAACGGAAACGCATGGATGTATTGGTGAAATGGCGTAGCCGACGAATATGCTGAAATAAGCCAGGGCAAAAGCGATCAGGGGTACCCCATCTCCCCCCTGCCTGGCGAGAAAGACCGGGAAGACTATCGACGCCGGCGCTTGAATTCTCCCCGTGGCCAGGCCGAGCAGGAAAGAGACCCCCACTATCAGCACAGTCACCGGGAAGTCCAATCCGCCAATCGCTTCGGGAGCCCCGGAGGACTGGAAGACGTTCAGAAAAGTGAACATACCCAGGACTATCAATACGTACTTCCAGGGCTGCATCTTCCATGCCACTTCCTTCAACTCCGGCAACCCGTATCTGCTGAGGATGAGCGCAGCCGTAAAGCTTAGAGACACACCAATCAGAGTCGGATACTCGGCAACCGAGAAGTCGAAGATCGATTTCAGCATTATATCGACCAGAGGAGCCAGCAGTATCACACCCAGCGGGGCGAGTAGACCCCGGAGTGAAAAGTCCTCGGAGTAACTCATCCCCGTCTCCGTCTCTCGCAGCAGGAAAAAATACCCGAGCCCTATCGAGAGGAGGAAAAACGGGGCCAGGTAGGGAATTGTGTCGTACACATTCAACCCAGCTATCTTGGCAGAAGCAATCAGTGCCGGTCCCAGAGGGTAAATCAGGAAGAGGATATGCCGGAACCATACGTTGATAACGGCCTTGGTATCCCCGGCAAGCTCCCCGCCGCTGCTCTCGACCATCGGAGCTGAAAGCAAAGCTCCTCCGGGCATCGGCAACATCCCAAGCAGAGCCGGAGAAGTACCGAGAAACGGCCGCTTGCCTATCCTCATGTTGCGGACAAGGTTCTCCATTTCGCCACTTTCCTCCAGTATCCCTCCAACCATGGCAATTATCCCCACCAGTCCGGCCAGCGCCAGAATAGACGGGTCGGTGAAGGTAGCCACGACCTGCTCTAAAAAACCTCCCCAGGCCATAGTTGTCAGACCGAGAAATATCGCCGCGATGAACATCCCCAGCGCCAGGTTCCTCTGAGCGATAACCAGCAACAGCAAGAGTGAAATTATCAGCGTAATCCAGGTAAGCATTTTCCTCCCCTTTTTAGTCCCTAAATGACACCAGAAACTCTATAAAGGTAAGCAACTCAGAGTTTTTCAACAAGTATCGAAGTGGCCCGTCGGGTCCATCCACCCATTGCTAACTACCGTCCCCTGGGTTATAAATTATGGTCGACATTTAAAGATATTTAACCTGATTCATTCAACTAAAACAAGGAAGAGCGGACAAAGAAAACTCAGAGGATCCTATAACCAATGACAGACAAGGCGAAAAATAGCTCCAGGGTCGAAAGGTTAAAGGACGACATACTGCACGGCCCAATTATCAAGACGCTGCTGCTCCTCGGCTGGCCGGTAATGCTGGATAACGCCCTCCAGATGCTGTACAACCTGACGGATACTTACTGGCTCGGGAAGATCGGCAAGGAGGCCGTGGCCGCTCCGGCACTAGCGTTTCCGATCGACTTCCTGATAATTTCGCTCGGATTCGGCTTCGCCATAGCCGGGGTTTCACTGGTGTCTCAGCACACCGGTGCAGGTAGTGCCGAAAACGCAAACAAAGCTGCAGGTCAGGTTATTTCGTTCATGTTTATTAGTTCTATCTTCCTGGCCGGGATCGGTTACGTGCTAGCCCCGTGGTTGCTGGAAACGCTCATGAGTGCACCAGAGGGTGTTTACCCCAGGGCACTTAATTACGTCAGGATAATCTTCATAGGCATGCCCCTGATGTTTACCTTCTTCGGTGCCAGGTCCCTGTTACGAGGGGTTGGTGACATGATTACCCCGATGCTGGCAACCGGTCTTTCGGTCGTTCTCAACGCGATCCTGGACCCGATACTCATATTCGGACTCTGGAGAATACCGAGGCTGGAGGCCGCTGGAGCCGCCTTGACTACGGTAATCGTTCGGGGTATAGCCTCTCTGGTGGTCATATCCCTGCTCTTCACGGACAGGCTCGAGATACAGATACGCTTCAGGGACCTGATTTTAAAGCTGAGATGGGTTAAACAGATCGTGAAGATAGGTTTACCTTCGGCAATCGGGCAAGCAGGGACGGCCGTGGGGTCGATTCTCCTGATGAGCATGATATCCCGTCTTGGAGTCGTCGCGGTGTCGGCCTACGGAATCGGCCAGAGGGTTATCGGCCTCCTCAACGTGGCCATCTGGGGGCTTGCTTCACCCCTGACAACGATGATCGGACAGAACATCGGGGCAAAAAACGAGTCCCGGGCCTCTTCGACCGCCAAAAGGACCTATGCTCTTTCCTTCGGCGCCCTGATCACGCTGGCATCGATTGTCTACCTGCTGAGATTCCCTCTATTCAGCGTATTTATCGACGACCCCGAAGTCATAGAGCTCGGAGCAAGATTTCTTAGCATTTTTTTATGGTCGATTCCGTTTTTCGGCGTCTTCCGATTGACCAGCTCGGTATTCCGCGGTTCGGGCCATACGAGGCCGCCAATGGTACTGTCCCTGATCCGATTGCTGCCTCTACGCGTCGGCGTCTCTTACCTGCTGGCATTTGGTCTGGTAGGAGCCAAAATGGGGACGGACGGAATCTGGCTCGGCCTCTTTACCAGCAACTTCGTAGCCGGTATTATGGCTTTTAGCTGGTTCCTTACCGGCTCCTGGAAGGAGCGGACGATCAAGGAAGAACCGGAGGAAACAGCCTCGGAGGAGTTAACGGAAAAGACCGAGTCGGCCAGCCTGAGCGGTTCATCGGTTGACTAAGGGGATGTTGATGGCCGTTATCATCCCATAATTTCGGACTATTCACCGGTGTAAAAGAACGGCACGTAATTTACGAAAAATCGATTGAGGTTCTCCACTGGTTTACCCGGACCTAGTCTTGTGAAATAATGCGCCTGGAGGCGTTCCTTTCCTCCTTGACGGGGGAAAGAAAGAATGGCGGTGTATTTAACTGGAAAACCTAAAAGCGGTAAAGGTTTATACTAATTTTAGGCTCAAGGTCCCTGCAAAATAGAGGTGTCGCAAATGAAACTGGTTATTCTCCAGATGAAAGTGCGGGAAGAGAAAGGGAAGAACCTGAAAAAGGTAGAGGGTTTTTTTGAAGAAGAAGAGGTTCAGAAGGCCGACCTAGTCCTCCTGCCGGAGATGTTCAATTGTCCCTACGAAACGGACAGGTTCGCGGATTACGCCGAAGAAATCCCAGGCAAAACGACAGATCTGCTTTCGGACCTCGCTTCCTCCAGCGATACCTATATCGTAGGCGGCTCGATTCCCGAAATGGCTGACGATAAGGTATTCAACACTTCGGCCGTCTTCGACCCGGAGGGGGAGATGATCGGAAAACATAGAAAGGCGCACCTCTTTCAGGTGGATTACCCCGGCAGGATACAGTTCGACGAGGCCAAGTACCTGGACTCGGGAGATGATGTCACGACCCTGGATACCGAATACGGTAAGATAGGAGTCGCGATATGCTACGACCTCCGGTTCCCGGAACTCTTCCGTACCATGACGAAAGAAGGGGTCAAGACCGCCCTGATTCCCGCCGCCTTCAATACCACGACCGGACCGGCACACTGGAAGACCGTGCTTAGAACCCGGGCGATCGACAACCAGATTTTCGTAGCCGCCGCTTCTCCCGCCCGAAACCGGTCAAGCAGCTATAAGGCCTACGGCCATTCGCTGGCAGTCGACCCCTGGGGCGAGGTGCTGGTAGAGGCTGGCGAGGGCGAAGAATCCCTTTTCGTGGACATCGACCTCGACAAGGTGGAAGAAATTAGAAAGAGATTACCGCTGCTGGAGAGCCTGCGACCGGAAATATACTAACTCAATTCTCTTACCATTATAAACGTGACACGATCTTTCTTGACGCCATGACCTATATTTAACCGAACCCCAATTAGCGATTACGAAATTCCCGATAGCCGAGGGTTTCAACCTTCGGTGTCGAATTCGGTCGAAGTGTTGGTTAATTTTCTTCGGCAACAAGCAAGTGGGTCGGTAAAAGCACATAGGTTGAAACTTCTACCAAACACAACAGCGGCTCTGGAAAGAGCCGCCTATCGCTGTTGGTATTTTTGTCATGATCCGATAGCCGGGGGTTTCTACCTCCGATGCGAGAAGGTCGAATTACATATTAATTATCTTAGGTAATAATCCGATAAAAACCCCAACACCCTTACCAAACATTACTATCCGGGCTCTTCAATTCCGCGAGATCGATCGGTTCATAATGGAAGGCTAAAGCCTTCCGCTACAAAACGAGAACGGTCTGT
>CAZWZR010000139.1:0-4685 GCA_964638365.1 uncultured Thermotogae bacterium
AACTCGTTCAACACTATAAATCTCCGATAGGCAGGGCTTTCCAGCCCCACTGTTATGCTTGGACTAAATGTCAGTTTTTGTGTTCATGCTGGAATTTTGATCATAATTACGCAGAATACCAGGACTTATGGCTACGGATGAATACGAGAGCTTTATAAAGAGAAACTGAGGTGGCTAATCCATGAATCAAGCGTCACTCTCCTCTCATGCGGGAATAGATCTATTTGAACGATCCCTTTATTCGAACTTTATCGTGAATGTTTAGCCATTTGGGTTTTCTTGAGTATTTTTCTTTCTTATGTTATATTATATTTGGCTATCAAGGGAATAGGAAAATTTAGCATAAACTTCGTGCTAATCCATTTAAGGTAAATTCCATTTTAGCTTTGCCCAGAAGAAAATGATTACCAAAAGTCCATCCAGGAGGTGATAGGTAGCGAAAGAGGCCGTTAAAATGATCGTTTCGGGAGATTTGGGACTTATCCAATTTATTAAAAGTTTTTAAGTTCCCAGAAGGAGGTAAAAATGTTTAAAAATAAACATTTACTCGTATTTGCCCTGATTTTTGCTTTGTTATTTAGCGTCTCTCTTACAGGGTTAGCACAGGACACCATAAAACTAAATTTCTGGCATGCGATGAGCGGGGCCAGGCTTGAGCCCGTTAATACGCTGGTGGAGAGGTTTAACGAATCACATCCCAATATAGAGGTCGATGCCACGTTTACCGGCAGTTACGAAGAAACCCTCAACCAGGCAATTACCTCTGCCCAATCCGGTAATCCGCCAAATATCATTCAGACTTACGAAGTCGGAACTCAGATGATGTGGGATAGCCCCTACATCGTGCCGATCGAGGATATCGCGGAGCCCGGGGAAGTTGACTGGGGAGATTTCCTGAACGTAGTTCGAAGGTATTACACCAATAGGGAAGGCAAACTGGTTTCCATGCCGTTTAACTCTTCTACGGCCATCCTCTACTACAACAAGGACATGTTTAGAGAAGCCGGCCTTGACCCGGATAACCCACCTTCTACTTACGAAGAAGTGGAAGAGGTCGGGAAACAACTTGTCGAATCCGGCGTGGCAAGAGACGCTTTGACCTTCGGGTGGCCTACCTGGGTCTTCGAGCAAAGTCACTATTGGACTAACAATCTCTACGTTAATAACGGAAACGGTAGGGAAGGAAGGGCTACTGAAGTGCTGTTCGACGAAGAACCGGGACAGAGAATTATGCAGACCTGGGCCGACTGGGAGGACGAGGATATACTGGTGTACGGAGGAAGAGAGTACGAGCCCGATTCTGCCTTGCTTTCTCAGCGGGTAGCCATGCTAGCTCAATCCACGTCCCACGCCAAGGACATAGTGGAAACGGCACCGTTTGAGGTCGGTACGACCTTCTTGCCGCGTCCGGCCTGGGCAGAACGGGGTGGCACTACGATCGGCGGTGCTTCACTTTACATATTTGAGGACGACGAAGAGAAGATGGAAGCGGCCTGGGAATTCGTCAAGTTTATTAGCAGTACGGAAAGCGCGGTTTACTGGCATAAACAGACTGGGTACTTCCCGATTAGGTACAGTGCCCTTCGTAAGCTGATGAACGAAGGCTGGTTCGCGGAGAACCCTAACTTCCTTACCGCTTTCCTTCAGGTCTTGACTGCCAAACGGACTCCGGCGACGTCAGGTGCCATAGTCGGTCGCTTCCCTCAAATCAGGGATATAGTCGATGAGGCGGTCACCAATATATTTGCCGATGAGGCAACAGTTGAAGAGGCACTGGATAAAGCGGCAAAGGATGCCAACGAAGTCATAGAACAATACAACGAATCCCAGTAACAAGTAACAAGAAGTTCGGATAGCTTTCTGGGAATTAGGGGGGTTAGAGGTATCCTAACTCCCCTAATCTTATATATAGGATTGAAGAGGTGAGGTATGAAAAGCTATTTTCCGGAAAAGGTGTTGCCCTATCTACTGGTAGCGCCTTCCATCATTATCATAATCGTGTTTCTGGTCTATCCTTTCATTCAGGCGGTCTGGGGTAGCTTGTTGAGGGGCGGTGTATGGGGGGCCACCACGAGATTTGTAGGTCTGAAAAATTATACCCAGCTTTTCTCTTCGCCTGATTATCTCTGGACCCTTGGGAGGACTTTTTTATTTGCGACTCTTGCCACTGTAGGTGGGATGGCCTTTTCGTTGGGTCTAGCGGTGCTATTGAACCAGAAGCTCAAAGGGAGAACCTTCTTTCGTACCGCAATTATCTGGCCTTATGCCCTGTCTCCGGTGATAGCAGGGGTCCTGTGGGCGCTATTGTTCGACCCTTCCGCCGGTCTATTCACATACCTGGCTGAGGTGCTATTTGGGCTTGAGCTCAACTGGCGGACCAACGGCACCCTAGCCTTTACTATAATTACCGTAGCGGCGGCGTGGAAGAATATCGGCTACAACGTCGTCTTCTTTTTGGCCGGTTTGCAGAACGTCCCCGAGCAGGTGCTAGAATCTGCCGAAGTTGATGGGGCCAGTTCGTTTCAGCGGTTTTGGAAGATATCTATTCCTTTGATTTCCCCCACTATTTTCTTCTTGTTAATTATGAATTATCTTTATGCTTTCTTTCGAACTTTTGGATTGGTAGATGTTGCAACCCAGGGAGGTCCGGGTCAATCGACAGAGATATTGACCTATAAGCTTTACCAGGATGCTTTTGTGTTTTTTGACTCGGGTTCTGCGAACGCGCAGTCCCTCTTACTCTTTGTCTTTATAGTGGGATTCACGTATCTACAATTCCGATACGCTCAGAGAGGTGTCTTCTATGGGGGTTAGTCGAGCTAAGTGGCAGTTATTCAAGCGTTTTGCCCTTTATCTTACAGTTACTGTAGCGATTGTTATCGTATGCTTCCCCGTTATCTATGCCATAATAATGAGCACCAGGGACCTTCAGGGGACCTTCCGCTACCCTCCGGATTTAATGCCGGGAAATAGTATGCTTAGTACTTATGCTCAGGCCTGGAATACGGTAAACCTGGGTCGCTTGATGTTGAACTCGGGGATTGTAGCCGTCAGTACGAGTATCATCAAAATAACACTGGCGATGCTTGCGGCATTTGCCATAGTTTTCTTTGATTTTCGGTGGAAATATATTGCCTTTGGCGCGACGTTCCTTACACAGCTACTGCCGTTACCGGTTAAGATCGTTCCCACATTTGAATTGATGAGGAATTTTGGCTGGGTTGATTCGTATTACGCCTTAACGGTCCCTTATTTTGCCACGGCTACTGGGACGTTTTTATTCAGGCAGTTCTTCATGTCCGTTCCGGAAGATCTAGTTGATGCGGCCCGTGTGGACGGGTGTAGGCCAATGAAGTTCCTGAAAGATATCCTGATCCCTCTTTCCTGGAACAATATTGGGGCTCTCTTCCTGGTGGAATTCGTATATATGTGGAATAGGTATCTGTGGCCGTTGGTCGTGACCGAGTCGGAATCGATGAGAGTATCTCAAATCGGTATTAAGATGTTAATGACCACCGGTTCGATTAATAAGTGGAATATTATTATGGCTGGTGCAATTATCGTCTTGCTACCCCCTCTCGTCGTGCTATTGTTCCTCCAGAAAACGTTTATTGAGGGGTTTGTCATGAGGACGGGTAAATAAATTTATGAAACAACGGAAATCATTAAGTTTTCCTATGGGTTTATGAAAGAGTCTTTCGAAGGGTTTATCTTCGACCTCGACGGTACTGTATTTCTGAGCGAGAAAGCTGTGCCGGGGGCGGCCGATGTTATGAACCGGTTGAAAGATAACGGGAAAAACATCGTATACCTGTCCAACAAGGCACTAGAGACAAGGTCCACCTACGCGGAGAAACTGACCGAGTTCGGAATTCAAACTCCCGAAGATCAAGTAGTAAATTCTTCTTACGTAATGGCGCATTACCTATCGCGCATTGCCCCCGGTGCGAGAGTCTACGTGGTTGGGGAAGAACCATTAATAAAAGAACTGATGGATAAAGGGCTGGAGATAAGCGAGAATCCTGAGGAAATAGATTACGTTGTGGCAAGCTTCGATCGAGACTTTCACTACGACAAGCTTAAAATAGCTTATGATGCCATAATGAATGGCGCGGGTTTTGTTGCTACCAATCCGGATCGGACCTGTCCGGTCGAGGGTGGAGAAGTGCCCGATGCTGCCGGAATGATTGGTGCTATAGAAGGAGTAACGGGTAATGATGTAGAAGTGATTACAGGTAAGCCCTCGGGTCAGATGCTCGAGGCCGCCCTGGACCGGCTCGATGTGAAAAAAGAGAACTGTATTTTGTTAGGAGATAGACTTGAAACTGATATAAAAATGGGAAGCGATTACGGCGTACATACTGCCCTCGTTCTCTCCGGAGTGACCGACCGGGAGGATTTGAAGGATTCTTCAATTGACCCTACCTTTGTTCTCAAAGACGTTTCTGAATTACCTGAAAAGGTAGATCTCTCGTAGTAAAAAACCTCAATTATTACTTCCACTCTTGATAAGTTTTTAAGCTTTGTGTAAAGTTATAGGAATTTTAAGTCTATTTATAAATACCTATAATATGTAAAGCTTGGTTGGTCTTTTCCAAAATTTATTCAATTTAATGTATACGTAAGAACCAAGGGGTTGTAAAACATGTGGCAACTGATATCCGGAATTTTCATGGGTTGGTCGC
>CAZWZR010000140.1:0-311 GCA_964638365.1 uncultured Thermotogae bacterium
TCTGAGTTTCCTGCTCGTTTCCGGATTAATCGCACCCGTTGCCGAAGCACAGACGAAGACGGTGAACGTCTGGATGCATTCCGGCAAGCCGATGGAAAGGGCGGCGATGAACGAGATCATCAACCGGTTTAACGCCAACCACGACGACATAAAAGCCGTTATCAACTACATCACGGAGGTAAGCTACGAAGAAAAGGTGAAGACGGCGGCCGTATCCGGTAACCTGCCTGACGTGCTGGACGTCGACGGACCCTACGTTGCCGACTGGGCCTGGCGGGACATAATGATGCCGATCGGCGAATACATTCCCG
>CAZWZR010000140.1:321-715 GCA_964638365.1 uncultured Thermotogae bacterium
GAGATCTCTATGCCCTCGGCCAGTTCGAATCCGGGATGGGATTGTACTACAGGAAATCAATACTCGAAGAAGCGGGCGTTACTCCTCCGAAAAAGCTGGAAAACGCCTGGAGCTGGTCGGAGTTCATAGATGCCTGTGAGAAGGTCATGGAGACCGGGGAAGTTGACACGGCGGTTGACCTCAAATGGGAATACAAAGGAGAATGGAAGACCTACGGTTTCTCCCCGCTGGTCTGGTCAAATGGCGGCAAGATGATTGGTCCCGACGGCCTGGAAGCAGAAGGGTACCTTAACGGTCCCAAAACCGTCGAAGCACTGGAAGCCATCCAGGAACTGGTCGAGATGGGGTACGCTGATCCCGCCGGTCCGCCTCAGCAGTTCATGAACGAGCAGGC
>CAZWZR010000140.1:790-4671 GCA_964638365.1 uncultured Thermotogae bacterium
GAAGGAAAACGTCACCGGAAGCGGATCCTACACCTGGGGCGTATCAGAGCAGACCGACAATCCCGAAGCCGCGGCCGAAGTCCTCAAATGGATTGTCAAGCCGGAAAGCATCCTAATAATGACAAAGGGAGAGGACATGGATGGCCAGAAAATAGCCGACGGAAACTCGGCTCCACCAGCTAGGGAATCAGTGTACGAGTACTTCCCTGAATACACCGAGTATCCACTACAGGTATTCACGACCCAGCTGGAAGAAGGCGTCGCTCAGGCTCGACCGACGGCACATTGACGAACGAATTTAGGAAGGCGATTAACAACATAGTCCAGGGAGCCGACGCGCAGGAAGAACTGGACGACGCCGCTGAAGAAGTCGACGATATACTCGAGGAACGCGATTACTTCGGACTTAAGTAAGACTTTAACCCATGGCCGGGGTCCGGAGTTCGGACCTCGGCCACTTTTTTCAAAATACCAAAATGGAACGCTTGGACAGAAAAACGCGTGAGTCTATTACGGCGTTTTTGATGCTCTTGCCGGCCATGCTGGGATTAGGCCTGTTCCTTTTCCTTCCCTCCGTCTCCGCTGCCGTGCTGGGGTTTACCAATTACATCCTGGGGCCGATCCCGACTGAGTTCGTCGGCCTGCACAACTTTCTCAGGATGTTTGGGGATTCCACGTTCATTCGTTCGATGCTAAATACCCTGTACTTCGCCGCCCTTGTTGTTCCAATCCAGACGACGCTGGCGCTTATCCTTGCCTTGCTGGTCAACAGGAAGGTCGCGGGGGTCAATTTCTTCAGGGCAATATACTTCTTCCCCACCATAATGGCACTGGTGGTGGTCTCTGTCGTCTGGGCCCTCCTGCTTAACAAAGGCGGGGTTGTTAACGGAATGCTCGGGAAGGTCGGAATCGGACCCATTCCCTTCCTAACGAGTTCCGCCTGGGCCATGCCATCGATCGTGCTGGCGTCGATATGGCAAGGAGCGGGCCTACAGATGGTGATCTTTCTATCGGGCCTTCAAGCCATTCCTGAGCGGCTCTATGAAGCGGCGGAAATCGACGGGGCAAATGCCTGGCAGCAGTTCAGGCACGTGACCATCCCTCAGCTCAGGCCTACGATACTGGTAGTGGTCGTCATCACCACCATACTTTCTTTCCGGCTCTTCGTACAACCGTTCGTAATGACGCGAGGAGGGCCAGGCGGCTCCACCCAGTCGATAATAATGTACATATACGATAAGGGGATCGGGGACTTTAACCTAGGCTATTCATCTTCAATGTCCTTCTTTCTGTTCCTCGTTGTGTTGACGATATCCTTGATTCAGCGCCGGTTCCTCTCTAGGGGTGAGTAAGTTAAGATGTCTCAAGATACCAGGTTAAAGAAATTAGGCCTGTATCTGATCATGGTTCTGATGGCGATCTTCTTCCTCTTTCCGCTAATCTGGATGGTCTCGGGATCCCTAAAACTGGAGTCACAGCTTTACGCTGACTTAAATCAACTAACCACCTTCCTCCCGACTCCGTTCACTCTTGATAATTATAGAGGCATGTTTGCCAGGACGGACTTCTTCAGGTTTTTATTGAATTCGTTCATAATTACCGGATCAACGATCCTTCTCGGCCTTGTGGTGAACTCCCTTGCAGGCTACGCTCTGTCCCGGCTGGAGTTCCCGGGCCGCAAGCTGGTTGACGGTTCGGTCCTTGCCCTGATTATCGTGCCTTTTGAAGCGATATTCGTACCGTTGTTCCTGATCGTGGACTGGATGGGAGGACTTGATACTTACTGGGCTCTGATACTCCCTTTTGTAGCCGATCCGTTCAGCATATTTCTCTTCCGTCAGTTCTTTATCCAGGTGCCGGATTCCGTGGAGGAGGCAGCCTATCTGGACGGAGCGGGATACTGGAGGACCTACCTTCAGGTCGTGGTCCCGCTTTCCAAACCGGTCTTTGCTACAGTGGCAATCTGGATGGGGCTCAACCAGTGGAACAGGTTTCTCTGGCCGCTGGTGGTAACTTCCGGCAAAGCAAAACAACCCTTGTCGGTCGGGTTACGCGAGTTCTTCACCAATCCCCCGGTGAACTGGTCTCAGATCCTTGCGTTTTCCAGCTTGATGAGCATCCCAATTCTGCTGCTGTTCCTCGCCTTCCAGCGCCACTTCTACAAAGGCGTGGCTGCTCAGGCGGGCGGAAAAGGCTAAGGGCGTTTCGAGAAAAGTGAACAGAAAAGACTTTAGCCACGAGGAGGTCTATCGGCCTCAGTACCACTTCACCGCTGAGGCCAATTGGTTGAACGACCCAAACGGACTGGTTTATTACGAGGGAGAATACCACCTCTTTTACCAGCACAATCCCTACGAGCCGGTTTGGGGTCCAATACACTGGGGACACGCTGTTAGCCAAGACCTCATCCACTGGGAGCACCTTCCATTTGCCCTAAAGCCGGATAATCTGGGCTATATTTTCTCCGGTAGTGTGGTAGTGGATCGAAACGATAGCAGTGGATTTTTCGACGGAGGTTCCGGACTGGTGGCAGTATACACCAGCGCCAAAAAGAGAAGCGATAAGAATTACCTGCAGCGACAGAGCATTGCCTTCAGCGAGGACCGTGGAAGGAGCTGGGTCAAATACGGCGGCAATCCGGTAATAGAAAATCCTGGACTGCGTAACTTCAGGGACCCGAACGTGTTCTGGCATGATCCTACCGAGAAATGGGTTATGGTCGTCTCCAGCCAGAGCGGCGTTAAGTTTTACGGCTCCTACGATCTGAAAGACTGGAAGCTTTTGGGCGAATTCGACGGGGGAGTCGGATCTCACGAAGGAGTCTGGGAGTGTCCGGACATCTTTAAGTTACCCGTGGTGGGAGATGAGGCGAAATGGGTTCTGACGGTCGGAGACGTGTTTGGAGGCCCAGCCGGAGGTTCCCGGATGCAGTACTTCGTCGGGGAGTTTGACGGGAGCAATTTCAAACCCGATAGCTCCTCCAGGAAGACAGCGTGGGTGGATTACGGCCAGGACTTTTACGCTGCTCGGACCTGGAACAACCTCCCCGGCGATCGCCGCCTCTGGATCGGCTGGATGAGCAATCTGCATTACCAGGAAGATATCCCGACCCACGGCTGGCGTGGGGCGATGTCGATACCACGAAAACTCGCCCTGAAAAAGGTCGAAACGGGGTATCGCCTCGTCCAGCAACCTTTACTGGAGCTGGAGCACCTGAGAGGCGAATCACGGAGATGGAAGGAGTTTAAGGTATCGAAGGAATCGAATTTTTCCCCTGAAATAACGGATAGGAGTCTGGAAATAAAGCTCAAGGCGGTTCCAGGGACCGGCAAAGAATTTGGTTTCAAGTTAAGAAAAAGCAATGGCCAGGAAACGACTGTAGGATACTGTGTTGAAGACAGTAAGTTATTTGTCGACAGAACCCACTCCGGAGAAACCAATTTTAACGAGAGTTATCTCGGAAGGCACGAAGCCCAGATGGAACAAGAGGATAGGATGGTCAGGATGCGGATTTTTCTGGACAGCTCTTCGGTAGAGGTCTTCGGAAACGGCGGGAAAAAGGTCATTTCGGACCTGATTTTTCCGGACGCCGACGGGGAGGAAATCGAGCTATATGTTAAGGAAGGAGAGGTTCGAGTTTCGAATCTGGAGATCTATAAACTAAATTCAATCTGGAGTTAGGTATAGTTTGGGGTTTTACGTTATATTCCAAATAAAGTGAGCCCGTCTTATCGAGCAGTCCGAAACTACCTTTCTAAAAATCCAATTAGCCCAACTTTCCGGGGTCGGATGGAAGGTTTTCAGCTTTCCTTCAGCCTTCGTTTTTGCGTAACTTTCCAGTGCTGTTCGTGGGATCTCGTGCAAGCTGTGCGTAGGGTACC
>CAZWZR010000141.1:0-4626 GCA_964638365.1 uncultured Thermotogae bacterium
CGGGCAGCTTGACCAACCTTCCATTAAAAAACCCAGTGACTTTTTACGGAACCTAACCACACTAAACTTGTCTTTTGAACGTATACTATATCTCATAGTCTTGCTTGATTTCTTTCACTTACGTTGATAAAATAAAAGCGCTTTGAACTCGTAAGAGGCGAAATGATTTTTAAAATCACAACCCAATGACAGACAAGCCAACAATCAGTGATGTAGCGAAAAAAGCCGACGTAGCAGAGTCAACCGTTTCTCTCGCATTGAACGACAAACCTCACGTAAGCCCGGAAACTCGACAGAAGGTCTTTGAAGCGGCACGAGAGCTGGACTATCGACCGGATAAAGCCGCAAAGAGCTTAGCAACCGGCATTTCCGAAACCATAGGTTTACTCATTCCGATAGAATTAAAAGGGGTATTCTCTTCCACTACGGAATTTTTCCAGAAGATGATCTCCGGAATGCATCGAGCCACCCGAGAGATGGGAATGACGCTCTCTTTACAGATAGTCGAATCGGAGGAAGAGGCAAACGAAAGGATTAAACATGCGGCCCGTACCGGGGGCGTTAGCGGTTCGGTTATCACCCACCC
Source organism: uncultured Thermotogae bacterium (assembly GCA_964638365.1). Lineage (GTDB taxonomy): Bacteria > Bipolaricaulota > Bipolaricaulia > M55B111 > M55B111 > JAGXLP01. Next base: position 587 of record CAZWZR010000141.1, read on the forward strand.
TACCACCGATACGGCCTACCTTGATACCATTAGGAAGTACGATTACCCTGCTGTCTTTTTGGGGGATCCGGTCGAGAACGTTCCTTATGTCGACAACGACAATTTGAACGTAAGCAGGGTGGCAACAGAGCACCTCATCAATCACGGCCATGAACGAATTGCAATGCTCTCCGGGCCTTCGCATCTGACTGTTTCGAGAAATAGAACCCTGGGTTATAGATCGGCGTTAGAAGAAGCGGGAATCGAATTCCACGAAGAACTCGTCTGGGAAACAAAACTACACGAACAGTCCGCGTACGAGACGGTCATGGAAAAAGCTCCTAAGTACTCTTTTTCAGCTATGTACATTTCCATCGAGGTTCAATCGGTTGGCGCTATTAGGGCCCTGCGTGAATTGAATATGACCGTTCCGGATGACGTGGCTCTGGTTGTAGTAGGGGAGTCGGAACTGGCAAAACACCTTTCACCTCCGATAACCACAGTAGACCTCAATACCGAGCAGCTTGGATACCTTTCCGCCAAGAAGTTGATCAACTTAGTTAGAGACAAGGAAGATCAGCCACAATTAGTGGTACCGGCTGAACTCAGGATCCGAGAATCTTGTGGCTGCGAACAAGAGGAAAGGAAAGAGAGCAATAAGAATAAAGGAGGTGGTAGTTCGGAAGTGAATCTAAATAGCAGTTAGAGTAGGACCTTAATGGTTCATCGTAATTAAACTGAGAAAACCCGACTATTTAAGTAAAAAAACACCTAAAAGGGGTGAGAGAAATGAAATCAAGCTCGTTAACAAAACTTAAAAGCGCTTCTTTATTTGCTGGCACTGTTGCACTCGTACTGCTCTTTGGCTTACTCCTCATTGCTCCAGCTACAACCGCTCAAAGCGATGAAGTTACCCTGGAAATTTGGGATAACCATAATTCAGAAACCAGGAATCCGATCGTTGAAGCGGCAATAGAAAAACTCAAGGAGAGACACCCAAACCTGAAGGTTAAGAGGACCTCACGTCCCCTGGCCGACATAAAGTCACAGATAATGCCAGCAGTGGCTGATGAAGGTGGTCCGGACGTCATGACGGTCAACGCGGGAGAGCAGATGATGGGCCCGTTAGTTCGGGGCGACCACATTGCGAACCTTGAACCTTACGCCGAGGAATACGGCTGGACCGAAAAGCTTTACTCTCCCTCCCTCTGGAACCGGGCACGCTACAGCGAAGACGGCAGCACGATAGGTACGGGTAACCTTTACGGTGTTGGTTTCGATGGAGAAATGGTAGGAGTTTACTACAACAGGGAGATCTTCGAAGAACACGATCTGGAAGTTCCACAGAGCATACCTGAGTTCGAACAGGTCATGGATGAACTTAAGGAAGCCGGCGTGGAACCCATATCGATAGCAGGCTTAAAGGATTATCGAATCTTCCACGTATATACTTTGGTACAGGCGAGCGTAATGTCGCATTACGTCGGGCCAAATGCAGCACAGGATTACCTGGACAGTATAGTATTGGAATGGGACGAAGAAATGACCTGGGTTAACGCCGCCAACGAAGAGGCCGCAAGGATGATGCAGGAATGGGCCGAAAATGGATACTTCATTGAAGGTTATTCGGGACTCGGCGGAACGGACGACCTGGAGATATTCAAGGCCGGAGAGGCAGCTATGTTCATCCAGGGGAGCTGGTATAGCGCGGACATAGCCAATTCGGACGTGGAAGCCGGGTTCTTCCCCTTCCCGCCATACGAAAAGGGTGAAACTCTCCCACCCCAGCTTGGTGGAATGACCACGCCGACAGGTATAAACGCGCATTCGGATAACCAGGACCTGGCCGCTGAGTTCCTGAACATACTGATTACTTCGGATGAGACCGTTGAACTACAGAAAGAAATGTCCGTACTTCCGGCCAGAGTACCGGCAAGTTTAGAAGGGGTAGAAGAAGGCACACTGTACTACGACTTGCTGGAGACCTGGAATAGAGTTCATGAAGCCGGAAACGTGGCCCACTACCTAGACTGGGCAACCCCGACGATGTACGAGACCCTTGCGAATGCAGGCAGGGAACTTTTATCTCAGGAAATCACTCCCACGGAGTTCCTGGAAGAAATCGAAGCCGACTACCGGGACTGGATGGAAGAAAAGCCTTCCGCATAGATTTTCTAAACGTCGAAAAAACTAAACCTAATATTCGGGCCAGCAACCAGATTCTCTCTGGTTGCTGGCTTTTTTCAAAGCGATCGCTTCTTTTCAGCCAAGGGGCTCGATATTTTGCCAAGCCCTTTAGGCGTTTTTAGTCAGACGGACTTAACCTTAAAATCGACTACCAGGTACTGAACGTAACTGTTGATAAAGATTCTTCCGAAGGGGGACTAAGATGTTTTCCTCGGACAACGAGCAGAATTCCCCGTTGAACGACATAGCGGGGAGGTTTACTCCCTACGTTTATCTGGGGCCTACCTTGATAGCGGTAGGTTTGTTTTTACTTTATCCACTATTTAGCACCTTTGGCTTCAGTTTCTTTAGCTGGGATGGATTTTCTTCTATGGAGTTCGTCGGTTTTGCGAATTATCTGGAACTGGGCAGCGATCCCAAATTTTGGTCCGCCCTGGTGACAAACCTGATTTACATATTATTCTTCAGCATAATTCCGACCATTTTTGGCTTATTGATAGCATCACTCATAGGAAGGACGCAAGTTAAGGGTACACGTTACTTCAGGACCATCTTTTTCATCCCGCAGATAATCCCTTCAGTGGCTCTTGGGACGATATTTAGCTGGATCTATGCACCTCGTTTCGGTGTTTTACAGGGGATTCTAAAAAGTATAGGTCTTGAAAGCTGGTCAACTCCGTGGTTGGGGTCGCCCGACACTGCCCCTTACGCGGTGGGCCTGATTGGGACCTGGCTCTGGACGGGATTCAGCGTGATTATCTTCCTAGCTGGTATTCAAAAAATAGACGAATACCTTTACGATGCCGCAAAAATAGACGGGGCCAACGTCATGCAACAGTTCTTTTACGTCACTTTACCGGAACTTCGATACGAGATCGTAGTAGTAATTATAATGACCATGATCCGAGCTCTGAGCACCAACGTATTTGGTATCGTCGACGCTATCACCGGAGGTGCCAATTCTACCCGTCCGATTTCTCTTTACGCTTATGAACTGGCTTTCGTACAAAACAAGGTAGGCTATGCTGCGTCGATAATAGTTATTCTGGCTATAATAGTGTTCACGTTCTCCGGTATTACCATGTTTACCGGGGAAAGTTCTTGAGGTAGGTGTAAACAATGGACCTAAAAAAGACCCTTTATAGACTTGTGATCTATCTAATATTGACCATCCTGGCGGCGGCTATTGTCGTTCCTTTCGTGATAATGTTTCTAGGGGCATTTCGAGAACACACCGACATAATTCTCAGAGGGCCACTGGCACTCCCTAAGGTCTGGGATTTAAAGAACTTTAAAACCGCCATTATTGATTTTAACTTCGACCTTTACACTCTGAATACTCTGATTATTACGGCTCCTACGGTCCTTATATCGCTGTTTTTCGCCACGCTGGCTTCCTATGCCCTTTCCTTCATGAAGATGGCTTTTCAGAGAGCTTTCACCCTCATTACGACAGTAGTAGGGGTAATGATCGCCGCCGAATTCATCATGATACCCCTGTACCATCTTCTAAACAATATGGGGCTGATTAATACCTACTGGGCTGCTATATTTCCTCAGGTGGCCATGAGCACGGCCTTTGCAACTTTAATTATCCGATCTTTTTTCCAGGGTTTACCGGATGAACTTATAGACTCGGGCCTGGTAGACGGCGCTTCGAGCTGGCAGATACTCTGGCACGTTCTGGTACCGCTTGCAAAACCAGCGATAATTACCTCCGGTGCGCTAACCACTGTATGGACGTGGAATTCCTACATCATTCCCCTGGTAATGCTTCCGGACCAGGGCAAAGCACCTCTACCGCTCGGCCTGGTATTATTTCAGGGTGAACACACGGCAGATATACCGCTGACAATGGCAGGCACTACGATTAC
>CAZWZR010000142.1:0-4608 GCA_964638365.1 uncultured Thermotogae bacterium
CTTTTTTCTTCAAGCAAACCAAAAAAATCTCCAGTCTAACGCCGTGATGATTTAAGAACCTCTCTTTTGCGTAATTCCAGAACCTTTCAATGCCGTTTATCGTGGCTTTTCCACGCTTGTACTCTCAATACCCTGTGGCTCTTGAAGTCCTTTTCTAGCCCGTTATAGCTTTCTTTTTTAGGGGTGAAAAATGCAGGTCAACACAGAGCTTGCAGGGGGCGCACTTCTAAAGTAAAATTAATATTGATTAATAATTGTTTTTAAGGAATTGGTTCCGTCGTGACGCTTTACTTATGTTGCTTTATAATCGACGGGAAAAATTTACGAGCCGCATCTACAAAAGGCAAACCCGCTGCAAGGTGGGGGCGCAAAGTTACGACCTCCAGGATTAAAAAGGCAAACTTCCGATAGCGGAAGGATGCAAAGCCACGGGTTCCAGGGAATAGCCGGGCTGCTTTGATCCATGGTGGTGGCCGATCCGCTAGATGCCCTAATTGACACCTGGAGGTGTTTTTAGTGAAGAATTCACTTCTTTCGTTTAATTCAATCCTGTTAATTGTGCTATTAGTTGGAATTTTGGGGGCCAGCGCTGTGCAGGTGGAATCAGCAACTGGCAACAATGAGGTCTACTGGACCTTACAGGGGTGCTGGATAAATTTGAACATAAATGCCGTAGATGGTTCGACCAATATCGACCTGGGTACCACGACCGCTTATTCTCCCGGTGACGTACTCAACAATGGCGGTAACTCTCAGAGGGTGCAGGTAATCACCAATTGCAACCAGGGATATACTGTAGAAGTAGAAGCCACTCAATTTGACCTACCCACGGCTCACACTGTTGCACCGGGAGGGGCAATTACCGACTTTGGAATAATGGATGAAAACACCATGACCAGTTACGTCAGCTTGGCGGGCTTGAATACCTCGGAGCAGCTGGCAAATAAGCCTAACGCTGCTACTACCAACCTAGATATGCTCTATCAGTACGAGCTTGACTCGGAAGACGTGCCGGGCGATTACAGGGTATACCTGCAGTATACGGCTTCCACCACCTAAGGTGAACTGACATAGATAAAAACAGCTTTTCGTGTCCCGATAGTACTGTAAGCATGGGGGAGCATCAGCCATGCTCCCCTTTTTGCTCAAAGATTAAATGTTGTTCATTGAAAAGTTTTACATAATTCGGAGAAATGCCGGCGAGGAAATCTGGTATTTATGGAAATCCATGAAGTATAGAGTATAAGGCTAGTTAACGCTGTTCGGCCCGACAACCCGAAAATAAATAATGCCTGACTAAATAAGCCAGTTGGTTTATTTGGTTTTGAACTGACGCTCCACTCTGCTGTCTGATTGCTGTTTTAAATCTGTGGAGGCCAGTTTTTCACCTGGATGGTTAGCGAGACCGAATCCCCCTGTTCGAGTTTAAAACTCGCCTTTTCAAACTCTGGTGGGCCTCCGTACCAGTTATAGACGTTTCGTGAAAAGCCGTAGCCTTCTTCGGGCATGCCGAGCAAGCGCATATCGTGTTTGCCGTTGCCGTTCTCGTCGTGGAAAAAGGAAACTGCGTATTCCCCTGGCTCTACCCGATTAAAAGTATGAGTTATTTGACTGGAGTCAGCCGGTAATTTGACACCCATCTCCTCTTCTCCGGTTTCGGGAAATCCCTCTTCCCGGTAGAGTCCAATGATTAACTGACCCTCTGTGGGGGAAACGTTCTCTATTTCAATTGCTATCTCCGCTCCGGCGGAGTAAAAGGCGAAAATCGATAACAACAGAAATGTCGCGATAAATATCCTTTTCATAAAACCTCCTTCATTTATGATAAGAAAATTGAGAAGTTGTCCAAACCGGTTTTGGGCAAAAGGGCAGTTTGTTGTGACAAGACCTCGGGAAGAAAATTTCCGCTAAAGTATATCTGTAAGAAGGTTCCTTGATATTGGGTGTCGGCAGGAAGCGGATCAAATTAGTTTCGAAATTGTCAGTCCGTTCGGAGTTTAGAAAGCCTCATTGCGTTGCTGGTAACTCCGATCGTCATTCCCGCGTCCCCGAGGAGTACTGCCAGGGCGATTGTAACGTAACCGAGAGGGACCCCGACGGCGAGCAGGGCCTTTAAGCCTAGGCTCGTTAGTATGTTCTGCCTAATGACCTTCTTTGCCTTGGTGGAGAGCCTGTAGAGGTAGGGTAGCTTCGAAATGTCGTCCTCCATCAGGGCTATATCCGCGGTTTCCAGCGCCGTATCGGTTCCTGCAGCGCCCATTGCTATTCCCACATCCGCTGCAGCCAGGGCCGGTGCGTCGTTGATCCCGTCCCCGATCATGGCGACTGAGCCGTATTCTTCGGACAGTTCTTTTACCGCTTCAACTTTTTCGCCCGGCATCAATTCAGCCCGGTAGTCAGTGATGCCCAATCTTCCGGCGATGGTTTCTGCAGTGTTTTCGTTGTCTCCGGTGAGCATTACGGTTCGGATACCGGAGGAATTAAGCTTTCTAATGGCCTTTTCAGCTGATGACCTGACTTCGTCGGCTACGGCGATGACCCCTTCGAGTTTTTCTTCGGCGGTTACCAGTATAACTGTCTTGCCTTCGGCCTGGAGCCGGGGGATGGTCCGTTCGGTCAGATCGAGACAGTTCCCCTTGTTGCAGAGTTTTGAGGCTTCCTGCTTTACCTTATGGTCGCCCGCGGAATGGTGGACGTGGCTCAGGTCGAAACCCAGCTCCTCCATCAGCGAGGGTTTACCGGCGTAATGTTTTTCTCCTTTTAGGCTGGCCTTTACTCCCTTGCCGGTGATTTCCTCGAAGCCCTCGATTCCGTGATCGTGTCTTATTTCGTGCTCCTCCCGGACGTGATTAACGATCGCCTCGGCTATCGGATGGTCGCTTCTCTCCTCGACGCCACAGGCACACTTTATGACCTCTTCCTGGCTCTTTCCATTGAGCGGGATGACGTCGGTAATGGTCAGCTCGCCTCTGGTTAAGGTGCCCGTTTTGTCGAAAGCGGCGACCTCGATCTGGCTGGTGGCTTCCAGGGTGGTTCCGCTTTCTATTAGAACCCCGTTTTTGGCCGCGCTGGTGATTCCGGAGACGACGCTCACCGGAGTGCTGATGACGAAAGCACAGGGACAGGCCAGGACGAGCATAGTGATGCCGCGGACGAACCACTTGGCCCACGGTTCGGCCAGCGCTATCGGTGGGATACCGGCAACGGCAACCGCGATCGCGACCACTACCGGAGTATAGTAGCTGGAGAACTTATCGACGAACTTTTCGTGATTTGTCTTCTTCCGCTCGGCGTTTTCCACCATCTCTATGATTTTTGAGATAGTGCTCTCGGAGGATGTGCCCGTGGCTTCGATTTCCAGGTAGCCTCCCTGGTTGATCGTCCCGGCAAAGACTTCGTCGCCCTCCCCCTTGTCCACGGGAATGCTTTCGCCGGTTATAGGCGCCTGGTTTATCGCGGTGCTGCCCTCGACCACCTTTCCGTCCACCGGAACTTTGCTTCCCGGCTTTATCAATACCCTTTCGCCGATCTCGACGGATTCCACGGGGACTTCCTCTTTGTTTCCGTTTCTCCGGATAACTGCCGTGTCCGGGGAGAGGTCCTTCAGTTCGCGCAGCGAACCCCTGGCCCTGTTTATGGAGTAATCCTCGAGTAATTCGGCGAAGTTATATAGGACAGCCAGCGTCGCCCCTTCCATCATGATGTGCTTGCCGCTAAAGACGCTGGCGATGACGGAACCCAAAATGGCGGACGTCATCAACAGGTCGATGCTTAGGTTTAGCTCCTTCAGGGCATCAAACCCGTTTATTAGGATAATTTTCCCGGCTACTGCCGCGCCGGCAAGGAAGGTTATGTCGGTGACGAAAAAGCTCCCGCGGCTCCAGGTGAATACCACCGGGTTGTAACTGGTGAGACCGAACCTGAGAACCAGGCCGGCAAGCAGGAGCAGACCTCCAATCCAGGTCCTTATTGCGCGGGGGCTCGTCCAGACGCTTTGTACGGCCGTTTCCTCTTCTGGCTCTGCCAGGATTCCGTTCTCCGGAGCTCCGCAGGCCTGGCAGCTTTCGGTGTTTCCCCCGGAGCTGTCTTCATTCTTCGGCATGATTTATACCTTCCTTTAGTATTTTTAATATGTGGTCGTCCTTGATCCGGTAGTATTTGTGCCTGCCTTCTTTCCGGTAGTCGACCAGCTTGTTATCCCTCAAGGTCTTCATGTGATGAGATACATTGGAGAAGCTCTGGTCCACGGAATCCGCGATTTCGTGGACGCATTTCTCCCCTTCAGCTACCTCCAGGAGGATCCTGATTCTCGAGCGATTCCCGAGGAGCTTAAACGTCCGTTCTGCTCTTTTGATTTTTTCTCTCATGGTCATCAGAAAAGGATAGAGATACTTGAGCAGTTATTCAAGTATTTAACTTCTCCAATCCGCCCCCCCAGCCCCCTGCTAGAAGCCGTTAACCTCGTTGTCCTTATATACCCTTTTCTACATTTAACCTCTAGTTACAGCTCCGTAGTCTTTTCTATGTTCTGCTTGACCAGTTATTTGACCAATTCGTCCATCGTTTACAAAGATACCCCTTCTCTGTTGGATGGAGGATACCTCAGTA
>CAZWZR010000143.1:0-4593 GCA_964638365.1 uncultured Thermotogae bacterium
AAAGGTGCCGTATTTACCCATGTGGCGAATTGTCAAAAAGCTACTTTAGAGAAAGAAAAAAGCAGATTTTATAAGTATGGTTTTCCTGAGACGATCGCCGCAACGCTTCACTCCGCGCCAAGCGACGGGACTAACCCCTTTTATCCTCGTACATCCGATCGTCGGCCTCTTTTAGTACCTCTTCTACGTCGCTTGACTGACCTGGCCTCCAGTGGGCAACGCCAATGGCCATACCTAGGGGAAAGGATATGAGGTCGTTCTTTTCGTTCCACCGGTCGATGATCCGCTTGATCCGGCTTACCACTGCCTGGGTGGTATTTCCGATCTCCGGCAGCATAAGCAGAAACTCATCCCCTCCGTACCTGACCACCAGGTCGGCACCGCGGATGTTTTCCTCGAGCAAAGCTGCTATTTCTTTTAGCACTTTGTCGCCGATCAGGTGAGAGTGACGATCGTTTACCTTCTTAAAATTGTTTATGTCCATCATCAATATAGCCATGGGGTGACCGTAACGTTTGCCCCGGTCTATCTCCCGCTGGATCGTTTCGTTGAAGTAACGACGATTGTACAATCCGGTCAGCGGATCCCGGATCGCCTTTTTTCTGAGCTTCTCCTCGAGGTTAACCCGTTCCAGTTCTTCCCCAACCCGATCTGCAAGAAGCTTCATCAGTTCGACGTCCTTGTTGGGAGGGGGTTTCTCCTCGAAGAAAAGCTGTAATATTCCGACCTCGGTCAGGTTCAAGGTAACCTTCCACCCATCCTCGTCCGGCAAAGTCTGGCGGACAAATCTCTCTTCGGGGATCTCCTGAAACGAAATGTTTTGCGAGGCTAGCTCGGGAGGCCACGAGTGCTTGGGAACCAACTCGCCCTCCTCCCGGAGTGCGATCAATAGCTTGTCACACTCCAGCAGGCCTGGCGCCTCTTCTAGGACCACCTCGCAGATGGAACCTACTTCGTCCTGGCCCCTCAACTTTTCGGTAAATTCGTGAAGCTTCTTCAAGGAATTTCTTTGTCTTTTTAATTCGTCCGTTCTAAACGACTTCTCGATACCCAAAGAGGCCAGGGAGGCGAAACTCTCTAAAGGTCTGAGGCTGCTCGGAGAGGGCACGAGCCCATCTTCCGGGTCGTCGACGGATATCTGGCCGATTAATTGGTCCTCTTTGAGGAGCGGTATATATAGGGAATCATCCGGATGCCAATCCAGGGTTTCGGCCTCTCGCAGCTGGCTCTCTATCTCCGTGCCGTCCTCGAACTTCTCCTGTCTTTCCTCATGGGGGACGTAGTAGGAGTTTCCCAGCCGGTACTCCGAGTCGAACTTGTCCAGGTTGACTTCAGCTCCCGTCATGTCTCTTTCCTCAAGCTCCTCTTCCTGCCGGGCCGAGAGTCCCTTGTAACTGTAAGTTCTAACCCGGACTGGACTGGAGTCGTCGAGAGAAATCGGTCGGTTGAAGATCGAAATCAAGGCCCGCTGAAACGGAGTCACTTCAACAATGGCTTCTAAGGTCCTGTCGATTATCCTTTCCGGGTCCTCGGCGGCCAGTACCTGCTGGCTTAAATCGAGGAGTTTCTCTCTTTGTCTAAGCTGGATTGCCTCCTCTTTGTACCTACCCACTTCCCCTTTTTGGGGATCTAAATTTTCCTCCTCCCTCAACAGGTTTAGAAAGGCCTCTACAACCTGGGGGTCGAATTGAGATCCTTTGTTGTCTTCGAGCTCGGCTATCGCCTCCTCCCAGTCTAGGGCGTCCCTGTAGGGCCGGTCCGTGCGCATCGCGTCCCATGCATCTACCACGGCGACTATTCTGGATTCCAGGAGGATCTCCTCGCCTTCCAGCCCTGCCGGATATCCGCCCCCATCTACTTTCTCGTGGGTCTGAGCCACTATCTGTCCCGCCCGCTCCAGCTGGTCCGACCCGGCAAGCATCTCCTTTCCCCAGATGGTGTGTTTTTCCATTATCTTCCATTCTTCTTTGGTAAGCTCTCCTTCCTTCTCGAGAATGCGGTCCGGTACCCTGGCTTTACCCAGGTCGTGAAAGAAGCAGGCGTAGCGTAGGTCGCTCAGCCTTTCGGTGGACAGACCAAACTTCTTTCCCACTTCCTGTCCCATTCGAACCAGCCGCTTGGAGTGGCCGTCCATGTGTTCGGTAGCCTCGATCTCCTCGGCCAGCTGCAGGTAGTCTTCTATCTCCTCACGGAGCAGAAAAAAGGCGGGCTGAGTTGAGGTATAGAGGACGGTTACGTCGGTCTTGGTCTCGAACCAGGATTCCTCGGGTACCCCTTCCCGGGATATGTAATCCCCGGCCTCAAGCTCTATCGGGGGCTCACTATCCACATATTCCAGCTTGCCCTTCATCAGGTAGATAAACTCAAAGCCCTGCCACTCCTCGGAGGAGTCCAAATAAAAAGTGGAACCGGCGGCGATCTTTTGTTTCATTATCTCCACCGATGAATGTTTGGCCAGGAGCCTGATGTCGGTGTTGCTTTTTGCCACCCGGTCCAGGTACTCCTCTTGTCTGTGGATAAAGGAAGGTTTTTTCATGGTAAGGAGTGTAGTTGGTAGTATTTTGTTATTCAAGTTAGTTGGTAAAACCGGCTGCCGGGACACGGTTGCAGACAAGAAGAATGTGAGCCGGATCATCATATCTCAGCGCTTTCTGGACCAGTCGGATCTTCCCTATCTCCCGGTACAAATCGTTCGCGAATGTATGCCGTACAGTATGCGGGTGGATACCCTCCTCGACCCCCACCTTCCCCGCGTAGGTCTTTAACGTCTCCCAAACTTGCTGGATACCAAAGCTGTACGGTTTTCTCACCCTTCGTCTTCAGGAGCAAGTCAAGAACCCCACCCCTAGGAACGGGGCTTGTAAAAAAACAACTTAAAATCATTAGGTTTTAATCAGGAGGTCGCAGGTTCGAATCCTGCTTCGCCCACTTCTCTTATTTCTCTATGATTCTGGGAGCTTTCTCATATAGTAGACGGAATCCCCAAAACTGTGCTTGACCAGTCTTCCTTCTTCTACCAGCTTTTCTACCAACTTCCAGTCATCACCGCTTTTATTCACGAGTTCTTCGACGCCTTCTTCCCGCATCGGATGGACCGCGGTTATGCTGAGTACGTCTTCCTCGAAGTCGCCGGTGGAGGTAAACTGGTTTCCTTCATAGCCGATCAGGTATTCCACTTTTTCCACTCTTTCGGAGAACTCCTGATAGGCTCTATTGATCTTCTCTTCGTCCCCGGGACTAACACGGTCCTCGGCAGGCGGGCGAATCGGTATCGCGATATAGGATTCGTCCGGCGCAATTTGGCCAAGAAAGCTCGCAATCCTTCTTATCTCTTCTGAATTATCGTTAACCCCTTCTATCAGCATTGTCTCCGTCGCCAAAGTTCCGTTCAAGCGAGTCAGCCGGCCTGTTCACCTTCCGCCAGACGTCTTCGCTGACGGCATCAACTTTTAGAGAGACCCAGTCCGCTTCGGCGAGATCTGACCTTACTTCGGAATCCGCAATTAAAGAAGCGTTACTTATGACCGCCACGTCTATCCCGAACTCGGAGACGAGTTTGATCTCTTTACCTAACTTCACGTCCAGCGTCGGTTCGCCATCCGGGACGAAGCTCAGGTAATCTATCTCCTCATCCTTCTTCTCCAAACGAGAAACTTTTCCTTCGACCGCTTTCTTCAATTTTTCGGGATCGTAGAAGTTCGTCCTTTCCGTTTTTAAATCATCTGTCCGACCGAGCTGACAGTAAACACAGGAGTAAGTACAGGTTTTTGGCGGAATATTGTTTATCCCCAAACTGCGTCCGAGACGTCTGGAGGGAACCGGTCCGTAGGCTTTCATATATCTCCTCCTCGATTATTCCAGGCTGTTCGTGCTCGCACTGGAGTAGAATGGTTTTTGTGTGCTAATGATAAGTTAAATTGGTTGAAAATCGAGCTAGTTTAGAGAATTGGAAATGTCGTGGTCGAGGGTAAGTATTTCGATGTTTGATTACACCCCCATTCTATCTTTCCCCCGTCAAGGGGGAAAGAACACCTAAGATATTTTGTCAGGACCTACACCTTTAACGACACTACAACCCGGCAAGCTTTTTATCAAATTCACGCAGAATACCCCGGCCTTTGGCCGGGGATGAATGCGTCAGTCTGTCGTTGTTTAGAAATCGCGGTGGCGAAACCATGAATCTGGCGTAATGCCCCGCCCTATAGGCAGGGATAGCGCGATTCAAGCGATTTCTTTACTGAGAAAAGAAGTAGTTTGCAGAGTGCTATTCCCCCCATTCTTTCTTTCTCCCACCAGGGGAGAAAGGAACGTTGACGATCGTGAGTATGTTCCTTCCCTTTGACGGGGTTTTGCTACATATTTCCTCCCCCTTGAGGGGGGAGGACTAAGGTGGGGGTGGAGATTAAAAAGGAAACCCAATAGAACCCAGTACCCAGTACCCAACAACCCCCAGTACCTAAACTCGGGGGAAGACCATAGTTGGGGGTGAGATTAAGAGGGACACCCCATAGGACCTAGTACCAAGCACCTAGTACCCAGCACCTAAAAGTGGGGTGAAGGTTAAAAAAACCGCCCAATAGAACCCGGTACCCA
>CAZWZR010000144.1:0-4589 GCA_964638365.1 uncultured Thermotogae bacterium
AGCGTAGCCACGGTTTTTCCCGAGCCGGAACTGGTCCCGGCGAGGACGATTCCTTTCACGTAGCCCCCTGGATTCTTAAACTTCCGAAGGGTTGAATTCCTTCACCAGGATTCCAGCCAGCAGGACCTTGACCAGGTCGATCCAGATAAAGGGCACGACGCCCATAGCTACGGTTTCGACCAGTCCGGTGTTCAGGAACAGGGAAAGCTGGAAAGCACCGAATAGGTAAATTATTCCTAGCCCGGCCAAACCGGCGGAAAACAAACCGCCCAGGCTGGCCAGCTCAAACCTTTCGGACAGCCAGCCGACTACGTAGACAGCCGGCAGGAAGCTCAGAATGTATCCCCCGGTTGGACCGGCCAGAGCAGCAATTCCACCGCTCAAGCCGGAAAACAAGGGTAGTCCGGCTCCACCCAGCCCCACGTAGAACAGCTGACTCCCCAGCCCCAGGTTCTTGCCGAAAAGGAGTCCGATAAGCAGGACAACCAAAACCTGACCCGTTACCGGTACCGGGCTAAAGGGGAGCGGCAACCTGACCTGGGCCGCGAGCCCCGTGAGTAGACCCAGACCCAGGCTTATCAGGGCCCCCTTCGTCAGACCGGGACTTCTTCTTAAATTGGCTATCCAGGTCAAACTTCTGCTTCTAACTGTCGAGATTTTCTTGACTAGTTCCAAGTTTACCACCCTAGTTTTTATTTCTTCATTGAGTTTATCCCGCTGAACGGGGGAATTTCAATAAAGTCGGATCATCAAATTCGATCTCTGAAAAATTTCGAATCCATTTAAACACAGAGCGTACCCCTAAAACCACGTAGACCAGGTTAACAGTAGGGATAAAACCAGATAAATCGCAGCCGCCCTCTTCGCCAGTCCGATGGCTTTATCGAGATCCCTGGACCCCGGCAGTTCGTATTCCCCTCCCAAAACGTAAACCCCTCTTTTGGCCAGTCTTACCCCGAGCCCCCCTGCAGCAGCGGCCATTGGCCAGCCGCTGTTTGGGCTCGGAGTCTCGTTCCAGTCACGAATAGCCACGGCAGGAGCCCGAAACGAGAGGCTTGCCAGCGAGATGAAGGGAACGGAGATCCGGGCTGGAAACCAGTTAAGCAAGTCGTCCAGTCGGGCCGCGGCCAACCCAAAACTCTGTAGTTCCTCGGTCCTATAGCCGAGCATGGAATCGAGGGTATTGACGGCCTTGTAGAACAGCGCAAAACCGATCCCCGGAGCGTAACCGATCAGTGACCCGAGAAAGAAGTAGAAGAGGGGCGCGATGAAAGAATCAACCAGGTTTTCAAACAGGGATTCCACCGCCGCGGACCGCATCTCCCCACTGGAGAGACTCGACCTGTCGCGTCCAACCAGGGCAAGTAACTCCTCCCTCGCCCGATCCGGTTCGGATTCGATACTTTTTCCGACCGAATTAACCGTTCCCACAAGGCTTTTAAAGGAAATAGTTGATTTGAGCAAAAGAATCGCCATAAGAGAACCGGCGTAGTCCCAGAGGAACGAGGAAAAAGCAACCAGCAGATAAGCGATCGCACCCGATAGCAGGGGAACCAAAACGGCAATCAGAAGCCCGGCGAGCTTTCTTTGCCTGACCCCGCTGAACCATCGCTTCAACAGTCCGACGAAACGACCGATCCAGACCACCGGGTGAAGCGATTCCGGCGGTTCACCGATGAGTAAATCAATTACGGCGGCACCGACCAGCACGAAAAACGCGGCCGGAAAAACTACCGAAAAAAGCTCTATCCGGCCCGCGGTTTGAGAGATAACTTCCCGAATCATGGGGTCAGCCGAGCGTCCGGGCCAGCGCATGAACCAGCTCCCGGTTTTCCTCTCTCGTCTTTACCGCCACCCTGACGTGATACTCGTCCAGGCCGTGAAACGAGTCCGCGTTCCTGAGAAGTACGCCATGGTCCAGACAGCGGTCCACGAGTTCGTTCGCCTCGTAACCGACGGGCTCGGCATTTAAAAGAATAAAATTGGTATCGCTCGGATAGAGCGAAAACCCCAGCTCTTCCAGTTCTTCGGTCAGCCAGTTCCTTTCCCGGGCCAGGTAATCTTTCGACTCGGACAGAAGCTCCCTTTCTTCGTCCAGGAACCGACTTCCCGCAAAGGCCGCAAAGTAATTCAGGTTCCAGGGGGGTCTGAGCTTCTCGACCCGTGAAGCAAGCTCCTTCGGGAAGACGCCGTAACCGATCCTCAAACCAGGAATCGAGAACTCCTTGGTGAGCGACCTGGCCACAACGAGATTGGGAAAATTCCGAATCGAGCCAGCCAGACTCTCCTCCGGTCGAGAGAGCTCGATAAATGCCTCGTCCAGAAGGACGTACGTTCCCGCCTCTTCACAGAGAGATACGAACCGGCGGAGCTCTTCAGCCGACCTGAGTGTTCCCGTTGGATTGTTCGGATTGCAGAGGAATACCAGATCGTAATCCTCAAGCTCTGACTTCTCCGATCCCAGAACCTCTCCGTATTCCTTCCTGACGGGGTCGAGACCAAAGAGACGAGACTGGAGCGCGTATTCGCTGAACGTCGGATAGGGAATCAAAACGCTTTCCGCCCCGGCCGAAGCAACCAACCGAATGAACAATCTAAATATCTCGACGGATCCGTTGCCGGGCACCACTGATTCGAGCTCGAGCTCGCCTTTACCTTTGTCGGAGAGAAAATCGACGACGGACTCGCGAAAGGCTCCGTACCTGTCGTCAGGATAGCGTTTAAGCGATCTTATTGCTTCCGGAATCAACTTCTCCAGCGACCCCGGCGGAGCCAGAGGGTTCATGTTGGCGCTGAAATCAATCAGATCACCGGGGTCGACCCCTCTCTCCTCCGAAACTTCCTCTACCCTTCCCCCGTGCCTTGGAACCGATACCTCGTCCAGGTAACTACTTTCTTCCAAACTAATCTATACCTCCATTAACGGCTTAACATTAAGCACCAATAACCGTCTAAGTTCGTTCTCACTTCAACTGCAGGGATAGGCCCGCCACCATCAGATGAACCTCGTCAGCTACTTCGGCTACAGCCTGGTTTACCCGCCCTAACCCATCCCTGAATTTTCTCCCTGCCGCCGTGCCAGGGATTACACCCATTCCGACGATATTCGAAACTACGATCAGGTCGAAATCACCCTTCCCGGCAGGACCCAGCTCTTCTCCGACCCTCTCGCTCAGAAAATCCTCCAGATCAGGCCCGGACCGGTCTTCGTCGATCTCCCTCAAGACGTTTGAAAGCCAGAAGCCGAGACAATCAAGAATCACGGTACCGGAAAAAGCCCTCGAGTTTAGAGTCCGCAAAACCCCGCCTATTTCCACCGGCTCCTCTATCGTCTCCCAGTTTTTCGGCCTGTCCTCTTTATGCCTTGATATCCTCGACTCCATGTCCTCGTCCGTCGCCAATCCGGTTGCCAGGTAGACTACTCCGTTTTCATCTCGGGCGAATTCCTTTGCCTTACTGCTCTTTCCGCTTCTTGCTCCGCCCAGAATTAGTTTCATGGATTTCCCCCTTTATTCTTTTAAGACGGCTACCAGACCGGAACCAGTAGCCCGAACTGACTTAACAAAACCAGCAAGATCATTCCAAGCGGGCGTGCGAACTCGCCACCGGCACCCGTTATGTCCCCGTTTACACCACCGATAACTCCGCTTCCAAGCCGGATAAACAGGGGAACTAAAACCACGACCACACCAAAAGCGAGGAAGGCCCAGGGGCTCCGAAATAAAGCCAATGAAGCTCCCGTAAGGACAGTTCCCAGTGCCAGGTCAAACAAATCAACCTCCTCCATAAAGGTCGAACCGAGACCTTCGTGAGCGCTCCTTCCGAAAAACAACAGGCTCAGCATGGTTTCTTTGCTCAGGACTTCTCCGGCCAAAATTACCAGAAAAACCGTAAGCGGTCTACCGAGGGAAAAGAGCTCGACCAGGGTGGAAAAAAGCAGCAAATTTACAATAGTAATCCCGACCAGCCCGGCAGCTCCGGTCTGCTCGTCCTTCATTACTTCTCGCCTTTCATCGTGCCCCCCACCGGCAGCAAGGGCATCCGAGAAATCCGCCAGTCCATCCGCGTGAATGATCCCGCCGATCAGATAGTAACCTAGAAGTCCGAGCCCAGCCCCGATGAAGGCCGGCAGATAGGAAAGCCCGAACCCCAGTAGCCCAAGGAAGCTACCGAGAACGCCCCCCACTAACGGGTAAAGATAGCCTCGACCGACAAATGACCAGAAGTCGTCCTCGTCGGCTCGGACCGGCAGGGTCGATTCGAAAGCCAACCCACCAAGTAATCCGTTGAATAAACTTTTCATTATTCTTCACTTAATTTATTGATTTTTTTGCTGACCGTTCAGTAAATCCTATCGGGGGCCGAACGGACACGGTTCCACCCTTTCGGGGAATCAGTTTTTGACCTCCGGGCACCCGAACCGAGAAATTTCCGACTCGCTGCTCAAACTGATGTCTTCATGAAAGTGATTCTCATTAATAGGAAACGTTATGCATAAAAAATTAAACCTATTCGGTTATGTAAATATCCCTCACCAGCCCAGCAGTCAATCGAGCCAAGCTCCTGATTACGACCAAGATAAGAGGATA
>CAZWZR010000145.1:0-4536 GCA_964638365.1 uncultured Thermotogae bacterium
GTTTACACCCAGGGAGAAGGCGTGCCGGCGCTTCTGGCGGTTTATCAGGATTATACAGGTGAATCGAAAGGGACCGGCCTCGCTTACGCTCACGGACTCGGTGCAACGCGGGCGGGTGTCATTCTGACTACTTTCAAGGAGGAGACGGAAACGGACCTCTTCGGTGAGCAGGCCGTACTCTGTGGGGGCGTAACGGAGCTGATCAAGGCCGGGTTCGAGACGCTGACGGAGGAAGGGTACCAGCCGGAGATAGCTTATTTTGAAGTCCTAAACGAGTTGAAGCTGATAGTCGACCTAATTTACGAAGGCGGATTAACCGAGATGCGACGGTCGATCAGCGACACGGCCGAGTACGGGGACCTGACCAGAGGAGAAAGAGTTATTGGCGAGGAAAGCCGTGCAGCGATGAAGGACCTTCTGGACGAGATTCAGTCCGGAGAGTTTGCCAGGGAATGGATTAACGAGAATAAAGCGAACAGACCTCAGTTCACCAGGCTGCAGGAGTTGGACGAAAAGCACGAGATCGAAGAGGTCGGTCGCCGGTTGAGAGATCTGATTGCACGATAGATGCCTTTATGAAAGAGAGAACTGTAGAGATATTTGATACGACTTTGAGGGACGGCGAGCAGACGCCGGGTCTGGGGTTTACGCGCGACGAGAAGCTGGAAATTGCCCGTCAGCTTGATGGCCTGGAAGTAGACGTAATCGAAGCCGGATTTCCCGCTAGCTCGGTTGAGGAGAAGAACTCCGTTTCCGAAATATCCGACTCGGTCGAGACCCCGGTATGTGGGCTCGCCAGGATAAAGAAACGGGACATAGAGCCGGCTTTCGAATCCGGCGTCGATATAATCCACCTGTTTGCTTCGACCTCGGAGATTCAGCTGGAGAAATCGATGAATATGTCCCGGGAAGAGGTACTCCAATCCTCTGTCGAGGCTGTTCACATGGTCAGGGAAGAAGGTAAGGCCTGTATTTTCAGCCCGATGGACGCAACCCGAACGGATCAGGATTACCTGCTGGAAATAAGTCAAGCAGTAGAAAAGGCAGGAGCCGGGATGATCAACCTGCCCGACACGGTTGGGGTTGCCTGGCCGGATCAGGTCGAAGAGATGGTTTCTACTGTGGCGGAGGATGTCAACTCCCCCCTGAGCGTCCACTGTCACGACGATTACGGGCTCGCTCTGGCAAACTCGATCGCGGGTGTTGAAGCGGGTGCAGAGCAGGTTCAGGTAACCGTAAACGGGATAGGAGAACGAGCCGGAAACGCCGCCCTCGACGAGACAGTGATGAATCTGGAGCGTATGGAAGGCGTCACCACCGGAATAGAAAAGGATAGGCTGTTTGAGACATCCAAACTGGTAGAACGGTTGAGCGAGACTCAACTACCGCCGACTAAACCGATCGTGGGCCGAAACGCGTTTTCCCACGAAAGCGGGATCCACGCAGCTGGAATGGTTGAGGACGATAGCACGTTCGAACCGGAGTTTCTGGACCCGGAAACGGTCGGACACAGGAGGAGGTTCATAGTTGGAAAGCACGCCGGCCGAAGCGGACTAAAGAAAGTCCTGGGTGAGGCGGGACTTGAGCCGGACGAGGACGACCTGAACGGGATACTGGAGAAGGTCAAAGAGATAAGCAATGACGGGAACAAGCTGTCCGAAGCTGACCTTTACGCTATAGCGGAAACTGAACTGGACAAACCCGACAGGGAAGAGTTGGTTCAACTTGATCAGGTATTCGTAATGACCGGGGACAACGCTACCCCTACTGCCACGATTACAGCCGAGGTAAATGGTAAGGAAAAAACCGAATCAGGGAACGGGGTCGGGCCGGTTGACGCGGCCTTTGGTGCAATGCGGAAGATCATTGGCAATGAAAAGCAGATAGAGATATCCGAGTTCCGGGTTGATGCGATTACCGGGGGGAGCGACGCAGTAGCCAACGTGGTCATTGCACTAGAAGACGAACGCGGTACATCCGCCGAAGCACGGGGGACGGGTGACGACATAGTCATTGCCAGCATTGAGGCGCTATTGAACGCCGTCAATCACCTGGCCAGGAAGGACGACAGTGAGCGGGAGCGGGGAAAGAAAGCGAAGGGTAAAGGGTAATTTTCTTGGACCTTTTGCTCTTCCGTCGATAGAATCGCGCGTGATTTCCCCGGCGCGGAGATCGCTGCTTCCGATCTAGGCCCCGCTCTCCAGCACTTACCTGAGGGTTATTAACTTGGCTAAAAGCTTTTTAAAGGGGCTTATTACCTCAGCTGTAATTGTTTAACGTACGTCAAATGTGTGACCAAGTATCGTGCCTCAGGTAAGTGCTGGAACCATGCCCGCTCGGTCTCCGACGGGATTTTCCTGACGGAGAGCAAAAGGTCCATTGTAAAATTTAGTTATATTGGGGCAGGTTCTTCTTGAAGAAACACAGGAATTACATGTATGGTGAGAAAATAATGAGAGTCAAATTAACAGTTTCAAAAAAACATTTTAGGGTAGATAAGGTGAAAATATGAAGAACGTAGCAGTAATACCTGGAGATGGAGTAGGGCCGGAGGTAGTTGGTGCGACGGTCGAAGTCCTTAAAGGACTTCCGGTTGATCTCGAGTTCAACGAGCTTTCCGCCGGGGATAGAGTAAAAGAGGAACGGGGGACTCCCCTTCCGGAAGAAACCCTCGAGGGTGCACGCGAGGCGGATGCCGTATTGCTCGGCGCCGTTGGCGAGACGGCAGCCGACGTCGTTATCCGGTTGAGGCAGGAACTCGATACCTTCGTAAACCTCAGGCCGGTAAAGGCCTACCCTGGAGTAGAGTGCGTCGACCCGTCGACGGACATGGTCATCGTTCGGGAGAACACTGAATGCCTCTACGCGGGAATTGAGAACAGAATAGCCCAAGGGGTAACTACGGCAACGAGAGTGATTACTGAATCCGCCAGCAAGAGAATAGCGGAGTACGCTTTCGATTACGCTGAATCCGAGAACAGATCGCCGGTTAGTGCAATTCACAAGAACAACGTCCTGCCCGTAACCGGAAATCAGTTCCTTGATGCCACAGGGGAAGTAGCGGAAAGTTACGAAGTGGATTACGAGGACATCCTGGTCGATGCCGCCGCTCTATACATGGTTAAGAACCCCGATCGGTTCGAGGTAGTTTTGACTACTAACTTGTTTGGAGATATTTTGTCGGACCTCGCGGCCGGACTGATCGGTGGTCTTGGGCTGTCACCTTCGGCCAATATTGGCGAAAACCATGGGCTATTTGAGCCCGTTCACGGAACCGCACCGGACATAGCAGGTGAAGGAATTGTAAATCCAACCGCGGCGATACTTTCCGGTAGCTACATGCTGAACTTCCTCGGTGAAGAGGAGTACGGGCGCAAACTGGAAAGCGCAGTCGAAAAAACGCTTGCCGAGGGCAAAACTACCCCCGATCTGGGCGGAGACATGGATACGACAGAGATGGCCCGGGCTGTTCTCGAGAGGGTTGAGTGACCATGAGTGGAAGAAAAATTCAGGTCTTCGACACGACGCTGCGTGACGGTTCTCAAGGGCGGGATATAAGCTTTTCGCTCGAGGATAAAACCAAGATCGCCCGGAGGCTCGACCGCCTCGGAGTTGACTACATCGAGGCCGGCTGGGTGCCGAGCAATCCAAAGGATACTAAGTTCTTCCAGCAGTTCAGCCAGGAAGAGCTGGAGAACGCCAGGCTCGTGGCTCTCAGCAGTACCCGAAGACCGAATACCGAACCCGGGGAGGACAAGAACCTGCTCGGATTGCTGGATTCTGGAGCTCCGGTAGTCGGGATTGTCGGCAAAAGCTGGCGCTTCCACGTCGACGAGGTCCTCGGAGTCACGCCTGAAGAGAACCTGGAGATGATTCGAGACTCCGCATCATTCCTGAGTGATAATAACAGGGAAGTACTTTACGATGCGGAGCACTTTTTCGACGGGTTCAAGGACGATTCTAGCTATGCACTTGAAACTTTAAAAGCCGCGGAAAACGCCGGAGCGGACAGGATTTGCCTCTGTGATACAAATGGGGGAACCACTCCTTCGGAGGTCCGGGACGTAGTGTCGAAGGTAGGGGAAGAGGTTCAATCCCCGCTGTCAATCCATGCTCATGACGACTCGGGACTGGCGACGGCGAACTCGATGGCGGCAGTGGACGAAGGTGTAGAGTCCGTTCAGGGTACTATCAACGGGTACGGCGAACGAGTCGGGAATGCGAACCTCTGTGCGGTGATCCCGAACTTGGTCCTGAAGAAGGAGAAAAGGTGCCTTAAGTCGAGGGAGAGTATAGACGAGCTTACTTCGGTCTCTCGTTTTGTCTCCGAACTGGCAAACAAGTCTCCGGAAAGGCGGGCCCCTTACGTGGGAGTAAATGCCTTCAGCCACAAGGCGGGGCTCCACGTAGATGCCGTATTAAAGCACCCAGGGACTTTTGAACACGTTTCGCCTGAAGAAGTGGGTAACGAGCGCCGATTTCTCGTTTCCGAGCTCTCCGGGGGCAGCACGGTCGAACGCAAGCTAAAGAGCGTTG
>CAZWZR010000146.1:0-4496 GCA_964638365.1 uncultured Thermotogae bacterium
CCGGGTCCGGGTTCCCGAGTGAGACAATTGCTATATTCCCTTTAGCACTGGAAAATGTATTAAATATGTCTTTTTTTGACATAAAACTCACCAATAAAGGGTAGTATAAAGCGATAGTGGGTTAAACAAGAGAAAAGGCCTCGGGTGCCTTTGAGAGTTTTGACTCATAAATTTATCACATTCAAGGCAATATAATATTAAGTGCTACTACGGACTATTATTTCCGATAGCTCGTCCGATGTTGTTTCCTCCTGTAGCTTTTCAGTCACCTTTTCTCCCCGGGAAAGGATGACAAACCTGTCGGATACGGGAAATATCTGAGGAAAGATGTGAGATATCAGTATTACCGCAATGCCCTGTTCCTTCATTTCCCTGATAAACTCGAGTATCTTCTCTACCCCCCGAGAGGATATCGCCCTGGTTGGTTCGTCCAGGATAATGAGATCTGATTGAAACATTAACGCCCTGGCGACTGCAACTCCCTGTCTCTCACCTCCAGAGCAGAATCTCACCTCTTGAGTTGGCTCCATTCTCAAACCCAATCTTTCCGTTACTTCCCGTGCTTGCTCTTCCATTTCATCCATATTTAACGCTTTAAAAGCACCGTATCGCGTGAGTTCTCTTCCAAGAAATATGTTCTTTGCGACGCTGAGTTCTTCTACCAGAGCTTGTTCCTGGTAGACCGTCTCAATTCCTAACTTCCTTGCGTCGTCGATTGAAGAAATCTCTACCTCATCACCCTTCCAGAAAATGCTACCTTCGTTCTTTTCTATCACTCCGGCTATTATTTTTGCAAATGTCGACTTCCCTGCCCCATTGTCCCCTACTAAACCAACTGCTTCTCCGGGGTGAATTTCAAAGTCAAAATTCTTAAGCGCATGAATTTTTCCGTACCATTTGTGGATTCCTTCGGCTTTTAAAATTGGCTCTTCGTTGGTATTTCTAGAATTTTCCATAGAAGCCTCCCTATGATGGCATTAAAATCTCGTCTCTCAGACGACTTATGGTCATATTAATCAAGATCGCGACAAGAAGGACGACACCAGTTAAGACACCGCGTACGGATGGTGAGACGTTAAGCATAGTTAAGCCGGCATCGAGTATTCCCAGGAGGATAACGCCACCCATAGCGCCAGTTATTCTTCCGCGACCCCCCCGAAGACTTATTCCACCAATTATGGCTCCAGCGAAGGCGTTAAATATTACCCCCTCAGCCAGGGTCGAAGTAACGCTTGTTACGAATCCGGCATAGAGAAGGCCGGCAATGCCAGCCATCGCGCCACCAAGTGTAAATACCCACAATAGAACGTTTCCGACGTCAATACCCATCATTTCTGTTGTATCAGGATTGCCCCCGGTGGCATAGATCTGAAGCCCGAACTTGGTCTTTCTGAGGAGTAAATGAAGAAGAACAACGATGCCAACGAATATAAATATAGCCACGTGTATTCCACCTATTTGGGCTCGGCCGGGAGCCAGAAAGGTGTCCGAAAGATTCACTATCGCTCCCCGCCGGATCCAGGAAGTCGTCCAGTCGAAAATCAAGAAAGTAGCAAGAGTAGCGAGGAATGCGTTATAACCCACTTTACCGACCAGTATTCCGTTTAGCGCACCAAGAAGCGCGCCTGTCAGGATAACTATTACGATCCCGAGCCAACCAGGTAAGTTGGTAAACAATACTCCGGTCACAAAACCACCGACCATCGCGGATAACCCGGCGTTTTGAGCGAGAGAAAGATCCATATTGCCGGTAGTTAAAACAATTGCCTCGGCAAATACCAGCATCCCAATCATAGAGCTCGTGTATAGTATGAATTCTACGTTCTGGAGAGTCAAAAACCCTTGAGGGTTTAAAAACGCAAAAAACACGTATAACCCAATATTAATAAACCAGACCAGGTTGTCTATAAAAAATAATTTGACCCTAGTCTTCGTATCCATTCGAATCACCCGGTTATATTTCGCTTTTAATGAATGAGAGGTCTAAAAAATTAGAAAATAATAAAAAATTAAGGCCGCCGGGTAAATACCTCGACGGCCCTTTTTAGTGGACAAATCAGTAGAGGTCTTTACCAACCTGGAAGCGGGAAATTACCCCAGAGTAACGGGCTATCGTAGTTTTCTTCCGTGACAAAAACAGCATTAGTCTGGAACCACATGTGATCGTTGCTGATTTGGTCACTGTAGTCGGTCATATGTTCGATTTTTGCCGGCGCCCAGATGGGTTCCGCCCAGGGGTCTACATCCAGATGTTCGTTTCCGGTTCTTATATCGAGGTCGTCCGCCTCTATGGTTTCTCCGTATTCCGGCAAAGCATCCTCTCCGTTCTGGATGTATTCGATCAGGTAATGAACTGCTATCGGGTTATAAAAAGCCGGAGGTTGATCAAGCCCGACGTCTATATTACCTTTGCCGATTTCCTCAAGAATGTCGGGAAAGGCATCCACAGTAGCGATAAATACATCTTTGGGACTGATGCCACTATAGTCTTCAAGGGCTGCATTAGCCCCTAGCCCCATCGATCCGTTCTGAGCGAAGACGGCGTCGACTTCCGTTCCGCCTCGTAAAGTGTTTAAGGTTTTAGTCTTGGCCTGATTCCGCATGGATTCAGCAACTTTGGTCACGACATTGACGTCTTCGTACTGGTCTACGGCTTCGTGGAAGCCCCCTCCCCTAATAACGTCCTCAGAGGTTCCCGGTCCAGATGACATCTCGAGAATAGTCCCCTCTACTTTACCGACCGGTTCAACCTCCGTTTTCAGGTACTCAATTATCCTTTCTCCTAACTGTTTCGCTCCTCGACGAGCCCCGTAACCCACAAACATCAAGGGGGAACTGCTGTTGACTATCGTATTTGTCGTAATTACCGGGACGTCATTTTTGTCAGCGTAATTCATTACGGTTCTCAAAGCCTCTACGTTCCAGGGTGAAATAATTAACCCATCTATTCCCATATCAATTAATCTTCTGGCCTGTGTTACCTGAAGTGAGGCATTGTAACCGGCCTGTGTCCAGGTAGTTCTTATGTTTAAGTCTTCATTCTGCTGACTCACGTCCTGGCAGTACCAGTTAAATGCTTTTACGTAAAGGTCTTCCCAGGAATTACGAACGGTATGAGCGGATAGCCCGATAAATATTTCTTCCTCTTCCTCCTGGGCTTTAACGGTTTCCGTGAAGCCCAGTAAGGTTACGGCGAGGAATCCAACTAACAGGATCGCTACAAGAGTACGACTGTAATTTTTCATAGATACCTCCTTATCTGTTATTAGTTGCTAAGTACCCAATAATTGTTCACTGTTGCGAAGACCACCTCTCCGCTAGGAATTTATCACCTCCTTAAATTGGCTGGGTTGATTCCCTAATTTTTAGCTCCGTTTGAATCCTGATTTCTTCCTCTTCGATACTATCGCTTTCCATGCTTTTAAAGAGAAGCTCTATTGCCTTTGAGCCGATCTCGTATGGAGACTGGGCTACGGTGGACAATCGCGGCTTAAAGGTAGAAGCCCACTCGAAATCGTCAAAACCTACCAGAGAAACGTCCTCAGGACACGAGAGACCGGCTCCCTGTATACCCTGCATGGCGCCAATTGTCATGAGGTTATTTGTACTGAAAATCGCGGTAGGCGGTGGGTCTAGGGAGAGAAGTTCGTTTGCTGCTTCGGCGCCGCCGGCTATTTGCGAATAACCCTGTTTTATTAGCTCCGGTTTAATTTCTATACCGGCTTCATCCATCGCTTTTTCGTATCCCCTTAGTCTTTCCTTGCTGGTATTCACTTTCTCCAAACCGAGAATTATACCAATCCTCTCATGACCGAGGTTAACAAGGTGCCGGATCGCTAATTTCGCCCCTCTTACATTATCCGATAGCACTGCTGGGGCTCCCAATGAGTCAAGTTTTCGATCTACGAAGACAAGTGGTACACCGCGCTCTTTTAGCGAAAGTAAGTTTTCATCGCTCTTACCAGTGGGCGCTATGATTAGACCATCCGTTTTCTTTTGAGTTAGTACATCTATGTAGAGTTTCTCCTTTTTCAGCGTCTCGTCGGTGTTACAGACTATCAGGCTATGGTCCTTTTCAAGAGCTTTATCCTCTACGCCCCGCAGTAGAGTGGAGAAGAACGGATTTGATATATCCGATGCTATAAGGCCGATAGTTTGCGTTTTTTCAGTCTTCAAACTTCTCGCCAGAGCGTTTGGATGGTAACCCAGCTCCTCCATTGCTTCCTGTACGCGCTCGGTAAGTTCGTCGCTCACGTAACGAGTATCGTTGATTACGTGGGATACAGTAGCGACTGAGACTCCTGCCTCTTCTGCTACGTCAGTAATTGTTGCCATTTTTAATCGATTATATAAACGTTTACTTTTAGCTTATACTAACAGTGATTCTGCTTCTTTTCAAATAAAAAGATGGGTATCTACCGAGATTAGAACTCATTTCTTACACCATATTAGATTTTTCTTAGATTTAACCACGACGAACTTGAAAGTACCATCTT
>CAZWZR010000147.1:0-4486 GCA_964638365.1 uncultured Thermotogae bacterium
TCGTCCATCGTTTACAAAGATACCCCTTCTCTGTTGGATGGAGGATACCTCAGTATCTTCCCCTGGGTAGGGAAGCGGACACAATTTAAGTTGCATTACCTATTCGGACGGCGAATCATCGGGAAACTTAGTTTACGGAAAAAATTGATGCCAAGTAACTTTAACGCCACGCTTGAAGATAACGAGATAAATGGCAACGGAGGATATGGTGTGGCTGTTATCACGGAAGAATGTGGCAATGTGGCATAGAAGATGGTAAAGATGCTGTGGGGTTCTGGGGAAGCGTTACTGGAAAAGCCAACGCGTTAGAGAAAAATTGGTTGGGTGAGGTCTGCCCCCGGAAACTATCGTTCCTGATGTCGGGGGGAGGGAGGAGAGTATCCTCCTTAAACATTTTCCGGATTATTCCATCCCTGGGCTGGAGGAGTAACGGCATTACTGCTAACCCTTAGCCATACCTTCTTTTAATAGATAAATCATGTCGTCGATTTTATTTAGAAACTCTTCGGCCCCTTTCTCTATTGGGGTCCGGAGAAAACTGTCCGCGAGGTTTAAGTTGTATTGAGCTATCATCGAAGCGGCGACCGAGAGGTTCGCTTCGGAGTCGATTTCGCCATCCTCGATACCCTTTTTCAGCAGGGTCAGGATGAAGTCTTCCCCGCTCGATACGGAATGATCCAGCAGTTCCCGACGCAGTTCCTCGTCTTCCTTCATCATGTTCTGTCCTATTGCAAACAACCTCGGGTTCTTCTCGGCAAATCGGAAGCCGGCCCGATAGAGCACTCGAAGGCGGTAAAAGACGTCCTCGTCCTCCATCTCCTTCAGAACCCCTTTTATGAAGACGATCTTTTTCTCCTGACTCATTTTTATGAGAAACCGGTAGAGGTCTTTTTTAGACTCGAAATACTGGTAGAAACTTCCCTTTGGGATATCGGCGTTTTCGACTATTCTCCCCACGTTTGCCTGGTGGAACGATCGGTTTCCGAATTCCTCCAGGGCGGCGTCCAGTACGCGGGACCTTTTCTCATCATCGAGGTTATAGAACGTATCTTTTGGCATTGTACTAAGCGAGTTTGCCCTCCGTCCTTCTGACGAGGCCGGAAAGGATCAAAAATAGACCAAAGATTATACCCAGCAGGATGTAAATGCTGGCGGATATCGCTCCCCAGCCCCCACCCTCCTGAGTTATCTTTACCACCGGCGAGATGTAGTAATAAGTCGGGATAATTTTTCCGATCCATTTCGGTAGCGCGGGGAAGAGATAGACAAACCCGGGCGCAAACAGGAAAATCCCTCCCGCCTTCCAGAGAGCCAGAAGGCTCGTGATATCTTTCAGTAGCAACCCGGAGATTAGCCCGAATTCACTTGCCATAACCCCGCCAAGCCCGAGAGCGAGGATCAATAATAGCGGTTGAGCCCCAAAAGCACCGTTTAGAAACAATATCAGGACGGCAACGAACAGGCTGGCCCCCACCCCGATTATTGCTTTTGCTGCCATAATTTCCGGGAGCGTGGCTGGGCTCGTTATCAGGGCTTTCAGCGTTCCGCGTTCCTTTTCCTGTATGAGCCCTCCCGCAGGTAAAAACGCACCGCCGAGGAAAACCGCCATGAGGACGATGAAGGGAAGGAACCTCTCCTTCCAGGGAGTAAATTCGGTCTCTCCCAGTGTCACGAACTCGATGTCGATAGGTGGGTCGCCCCCCAGAACCCTCTGAATCCCGTCTAAGAGGGAAGACTTCATCATAGCTCGGTCGTTCTCCTGACTCGAGCCCCAGACGAAGGTATCGATTGTTACCGAGTCCCCCAGTAGATTACCGTTCGCGAGACTTTCGGGCAGGACGACTCCCATGTCCAGCGATCCCTGTTCGACCGAACTTTTCAGGTCTTCGAGTGACGTGTAATTCTTGACTTTCACTCCTTCCAGCTTCTCCACCCTTTCCGGAAGCCCGGATTCTCCTTCGACCATTACCCCGAGGGTCGGTTCGTCATCGAGGAAGCTACCGACGGCAAACGAGAAGACAAATGATATCACCAGCGGTGCCAGTATCGCCCAGACAAAGAGGAAGTTCTTCGGTCCCCGGACGACGTCCTTTCCCAGTACTACCCCTACAAGTCGTGGGTTCATCTGAACCTCCTTTCAAGCACCCTTACGCCGGCGCCCCCTATTATCAGTCCCGATAGGGTCAGGGCGATCAGGTGTGTCCATACGTCGCTCCATCCGGCGCCGAAGTTCGCCGCAATGTGAACGGAATCCATGAGATAATAGGACGGAATAAACCTCATCCAGCTTGCCGAAGCCCCGGGGAAGAGTACTCCGCCGGCCGGGATTATCATGATAATCAAAGACAGGATTCCCCAGGCTATGACCGACACGGTGTCGCTGGATACGGATGCTATTAGAAAAGCTATTCCCGTTAACATGGCCGAACCGAGGACCAGTGAAACCAGTACGACCACTGGGCTCCGGCTCAACCCACCGACCAGCGCCATGAAGAATATCGCCTGGACGGATGCGAGGCCGGTGCCGGTGATTCCTTTGGCGAGAAATATTTCGGCCGTATTTAGCGGGCTGACCAGCAGGGCTTTAAGCGTCTTCGTCTCTATTTCTTCAGTTATGAGGCTTGCCAGCCCCATTGTCTCTATCATGATCAGGAAAACGGCAAACAGCGGTCGCAGCCTGTCCCGTGCGGGTATGGAACCTGTTACCAGTCCTCTACCAAGAATCTCCTCTGAGAACTCGACGGTTACGCTCTTTCCCGTGACGGAGTAACCCCAGTTCCGGACGGTACTCTTTAGGGCGGATTTGGTCGAATCTGGAACGTCAGGTGGAAAGTAAAGGGTTATAGTCGGCCTCTCTCCGGCCGCAACCGAGGAGGCCAGGTCTTCCGGGAAAGCTATCCCGGCCACGTATTTTCCCGCTTCTACCGCCTTTCTCAGCGCTTCTTCGGAATCGAACGACCTGAACTCAAGCCCTTCTTCCCGGGCCCTTTCGAGAGAGGAAAGCTGTGTGGGTGTGTAAAAACCAATTTCGAGCGTCTGGTCTACTCCCGCGGGAAGTAAGAAGTAAACTGCAAGATAAGTGGCGATGCCCATTACGGTAACCACGGCAAAGAGTCGGTTCTGAAAGTAGAGAAAGAAGTCCTTACCGGTTAGTGCAGATATCGCTCGAAAGTTCATTCCGTCAGCCCCCTGCCGGTTATGTCGATAAATATATCCTCCAGGGTAGCTTCCTTGCTGTGAACAGTGGAAACATTATTCTCGGCGAATAGCCGGCGAACGTTTTCCGGAGTTTTTTCGGTGTCCAGGGTTATCTCCTGTTCTTCCAGTTTGCCCTCCTCGTTGACGATTTCGACTTTCAGGGTTCTGCTGCCATACTCCTGTTTCAGGTTATGAGGTGTATCGAGGGCAACTATACTTCCCAGGTCGAGGAAAGCAACTCGATCGGATAGCTTGTCCGCTTCCGCCATGTTATGCGTTGTGAGGAAAACGGATGCTCCTCGGTCTCGCTCTTCCAGAATTACGTCCCTGATTGATTCGGCCGAACCGGGGTCAAGGCCGTCGGTTGGCTCGTCCAGAAATAATATCTCGGGGCGATGGAGGATCGACCGGGCGACCATCAGCCTCTGCTTCATTCCTTTGGAGTAGTTCTGTACTTTGTCGTCCCTTCGGCCAGAAAGCCCGACCCTATCGAGTAGCTTGTTGGGGTCGAAGTTATTCACTTCGAACAATCGGGCGAACAGGTTGAGGTTCTCCCTGGCGCTCATCCCTTCGTATAAATTGGTTTCCTCGAAGCATATTCCTATCTTTCCCTGGACCTCTCTTACGTTATCGGCAACGGAAAAACCCAGCACCTCGGCTTTGCCCGCTTTCGGTTTCATCTGTCCGGTAAGCATTTTTACCGTGGTTGTCTTCCCCGCCCCGTTCGGGCCGAGAAAACCAAGAATTTCGCCCCTGCCGACCTCGAAATCGATGTGATCCACGGCCATGAGATCGCCGTAGTTATAAGCCAGATCCCTTGCGACAATAGAGTATTCGTTCATAAAGACCCCTTTTCTTTTTATTAAAAAATGACCAAGCGGTCATATGACTGAACAGTCATAATATACTACAAAGACATCGAGGTGTCAAGAAGGTGTAAAATTACACATTGATTTGCAATAAAAGAAAAATGAAAAGGAAATCTAGTCAATTACTGGGAAAGCATCTGGTGATAAAAAGAAAGTAGGTGAATCGTAAATCAATTTTTTGACTTTATGGGGAGATTTTCGGTACTTCCAATGGCTCCTTTTTAAATATAACCCGTGAAATACTAATAGCCACAATACGAAAAAGACCGGGGAAAAATTACCATGATATCAGAGCCGTTTTAAGTGGTTCTTTTTAATCCGGCTATAGCTAGGCAGGGTGTGTTTAGGATTTCCCCGGTTAATCAAGCAGGTTTTCAAAGTGAGATTTTCCTGACACGGTTGCTAAAACGGTACACTGT
>CAZWZR010000148.1:0-4467 GCA_964638365.1 uncultured Thermotogae bacterium
TCAACAACATTTTTTACCTCAATAGCGATCTAAGTGCTGGAACCGTGCCCGCTCGACCTCCGATAGGATTTTCCTGAACGGTGACCAAAATCTGTCTTTTAAAGCCAGGAGGTCAGTTTTACAGTAGCGTTAATATGTGGAAGAAAAATTTAGAACTACGTCATAAACCAGTAAATCTGTACCGATGGTGATTCTAGATTCGTACGCTTGTGCCATTTATCAAAGGACATATGGGCGGAAACGAGATCGTTCTGGTTAACCGGGACGATTTACCCAGGGATGAGGAACTCGAACTCGGCCTAAAGATCTTAAACGCCCCTCACGTACGGGGTGACCAGCTGGGGCTTCTTATCGAAAAACCCGGCGAGCCGAATCACGTGGGTGTCAAGATAGTCGATAACAATTCCCGCGATTACCTACCTGTCTGTGGTGGTTTGACCCAGGTGTTTGGCAGGGCCTATCGGGAACTGGAGCTGGGCCAGCTCCTGGACCTTGATCTCCAGGGTGGCTCTGACAGGGTAGAGTTGAAAATGGATCTTGGCAGCTTTCCGGTTTTGACTGGGCCGGGGCCCGATTCCGGTGATATTGCTTCCGTAATGGATTCCTTTCTGGCGGAAATTTACGAGAAAGGGGTCGAAGAGGGGTCAGTTGCCGGCGTTACCAGCTATCGCGTTGGTCACTTTTTCGTGACTTTCACGGAGGAGATCAAAAAGGAGTACCCGGATGCGAGCTTTAAGCCGATCGACGAATACACTGAAGAACTCTTAATTGAGCTACAGGATCGGTTTCGTGAAGTATTCGAAACCGATAATTCGAACAGGGATTTTGCTATTATGGGTCCGGCCGAAGATCCGGAAAAGGACGGCAAGTTGATCTTTCCTCATAACATATCGGAAGGCCTGGTAGAGCAGTCGTGCGGCTCCGGGACTATCGCTGTTGTCGTGGCCATTGTGAAGAGGGGTGAGTCCGACGGTTCCGGGACTGGAAAACTACGGTTCGGTTCCGGGGGGCGGGAGAGAAAGATTGGTGGGCCTGAAACGACCAGCGTGGAATGCAGAGTAGAAGATGGCAGGGTGAAAAGAATAAGTTTCTCCCACAGCCTCGTGGAACTACTCGCCCGGGGGACCCTGTACTTACCCGAGAGTTAAGGCCCAGGCGATAGCGCCGGAGAGCACGTTGTCCTCATCCAGGGGAGTAATGAGTATCTCCGGGACTTCGTTCTGAGTGTAGTTGCTTATCTTCTCTTTTATAGGGTTCAGGACCAGGTCCGGGTTGTTGAGGGCAACTCCGCCGCCGACCGTGATCAACTCCGGGTCGTAGGCCTCAGTGACCGTGGCGAAGCCAATGGCATTCAAACGCCCCATCTCCTGGACCAGCTCCAGTGCAACCTCGTCGCCTTCTTTTGCCAGGTCGAACAGGTCTTTGGGGTGAAAGTCCTGGAAACCTTGCTTCTGAATTTCCAGAAGCTGGCTGGAAGTCCCCCGAAGTTCTTTCTCCTCCAGTTTCATCTCGACGAAATCCGGAATATTTGAACCGGAACAGTAAGCTTCCCAGTGGCCCCATCGTCCACAGCCACACTTCAGCTTTTCCTCTTCGTCAATTGTGAAGTGCCCGACTTCCGCCGCGTTCCCGTTTTTCCCGATTAGTAGATTTCCGTTGGTTATGGCACCGCCCCCAATTCCGGTACTTATAGTTACGTAAACGATGTTCTGGAAGTTCTGACCGGCGCCGTATTTGCTTTCCGCGAGCACTGCAGAAACTCCGTCGTTTATCAAGCCGACTTCCGTATCGAATTCTTCTTCCAGTGGGCCAGCCAGAGGCACTACTTCGAGCGGAATGTTTGAAGGGTTGGTTAGCTTACCTTCCTCCCTGTTCATCGGTCCTGCGGAAGCAATACCGACCCCAATCAGATCTTCCCGTGAACACGCTATTTCCTCACATAGTTGAGCCCCGAGTCGAGCTATCTGGCCGCTTACATCAAGTTGATCCGTAGTTTGAATTTTTTCCCTCTCCTTGGTCAGTACTTCCCCTTCGGTGTCGGCAAGAGCAACTCTGACCCAGGTGGCACCGATATCAACTCCAAGCGCGTATCTTTCCTCCATTCTCTCCTCCTCCATCTGGATTATGGGATGATTGGTCTCAGTTTAAGGCAAAGCCGGGAATTCTTAAACACCTTCCCGTATAAATGGGTTTGCAGGCCCGTTTGTAAAGCTCAGCGATGAGCTAAACTGAATGAAGTTTATGGTTAAAAATCGGGGCTTATATATTTTCTCCTTTTGATGATTCTTCTCTAACCTTTGACTCTATCCGAATTGAGTTTCGGGTTCGGTTGTTCTGTCCGAGGTGGTCCCTGTCGATAGTTGTTACTCTGAACCCCGGGAGCTAAAATTAGACATCATGGGTAAGACAAGACGTTCCATATTATACTTCAACATACTGCCGCTACTGATTTTGTTCGGCCTCCTTAGCACGGGCCAGGCACTTTACAACATCAATGCCAGGATAAACGGGGAAATCTACGATACACCCGGAGGAGATGTGGGGGAGTTAACACCGGGTGACTGGGGTTTACCTTACGAGAACGTATCTTTTGAAACGAACGAAGAGCTGACTATAAAAGGATGGTTTATCAACCAGCAGGATACCAGCCGGGCGATAATACTTGCTCCCGGCAGGGGGACAAACAGGTGGGATATTTTGGAGAACGCTCCGGTAGGTTACCTCCATGATAACGGTTACGAGATACTGTTGTTCGACCCCAGAAGTACTGGCCAGAGCGATGGGGATATGTACGGGTTTGGCTACTTCGAGAGTCAGGATATAGTTAACGCCGTTAAGTACCTTAAGGAAGAGAAAGACGTAGAAGAAGTAGGGGTCTGGGGCGGTTCTGCGGGTGCCTCGGCTGCTATTATGGCAGCTCTGGAATCGGATGGTATAGAAGCCGTAGTGGCGGATAGCCCCTACGCAAACCTGAGGATGGCGGCATCGAGTTACAGGGATGACGAAGGCGGTCAGTTGATGGAAATATTTTATCCTTTTTATACCGGAATAGCCAGGTTTACGCTGAATTTCAACCTCAACGCCAAAACCGACCTACTGAACAGGGTCAAGGATCTAAAAACCCCTTTATTTTTAATTCATGGTATGGAAGATAAGGCACTTAATCCGGAAAATTCTCAGATGCTGTACGAAAATGCCGGTGGGGCAAAACGGCTCTGGCTAGCCGAGGGAGCCTGGCACGTCGGAGCACATGAGTTGTACCCTGAAAGATATCAGGAGGACGTGGCAGAGTTCTTCGATAACTACCTGGAAAGAGGGGATTCGGATTAAACCCATATGAAATTAGAAGAAATAAAGGTCAGGAACTTCCGCAATCTCTCCGACCAGACGGTTAAGTTGAATCGGAGTTTGAACCTTATATTTGGCCCAAACGGCTCCGGGAAGTCTAATTTTTGCGAGGCCGTTCACTTTGCCTCTACCGGGAAGAACCTGAAGGGTAACAGGCAAAGCGAGTTGATAAACTGGGATTCCGGTTTCGCACTGGTTCAGTTAATCACGGCGCGGGAGGACAGGGTTGTCGTCTATCTTAAAGAGAATGAGGGGAAGGAGATAAAAGTTAACTCGAAAACAAAGCTACAGAGTGATCTGGTAGATTTGATTCCGACTTACACTTTTGTTCCGGAGGATCTGTATATTTCAAAAGGGCCTCCGAAAAGACGCCGCTCCACCCTGAATTCTCAAATTAGCAGTCTGGATCCCTCGTATAAAAGCGTCCTGTCCGATTATAGGTCCGAGTTGAAAAAGAAGAATACTTTGCTTAAGAAGGAAGAGTTAAACGAGGAGTTCCTCGAAGTGCTGAACGAGAGGCTGGCCGAACTCGGAGCGGAAATAATTGTTAGACGTGCGGGCTATCTGGAAGAGCTCAACGATCTGCTTCCGGAATACTACAGGACCTTCGTCTCGGGTGGGGGCGAATTGAGTCTGGATTACGGCGAGGACCTGCCGGATGAGATAAAAAAGGAAAGGGTGAAGGCTGGTCTGGCAAAAAAGATCAATGAACACAGGGAAAAAGAGATCCAGCGGGAGAACTCCGTGGTGGGCCCTCACAGGGATAAGTTTTACTATAGGTTGAGTGGAAAGGACCTCAGAAAGTTCGGCTCTCAGGGCGAATTGAGGACTGCGGTGATTTCGACGTACCTTGCTTACCTTGACCTTTACAACGAGAACTTCGACGACTGGCCGGTGCTCATCCTCGATGACATCCTGAGCGAACTGGATCGGGATAGAGGAGGTGCTTTTTTGAAGGACCTTCCGGAGGAGCCACAGGTCATAATGACTACTGCATCTCGGAACCCGGCCTTCAGGGAGCTTTCCGGGGATTTTTCCGTCCTGGAGATGGCCGGAGGAGAGATTAAGACCTAAATTGAGCGGTTTATACTGGTTAACTGGAAATAATAAGGTACTCCG
>CAZWZR010000149.1:0-4444 GCA_964638365.1 uncultured Thermotogae bacterium
TCCTTGTCTTCTGGAAAGGTTTGAAACCTATAATGGAGGTAAAATTCTCGGGCTTCTTCGTTAATAGCCTCTACGACTACAGAGAAAGAGGCGATATCTTCTGCCGCCTCATAGCTACGCTTCAGAGCATTGAGTAAAAGTGCTTTTCCTAACCTATCCCCCTGGTATTGTTGGTCAACAGCTAAACGGCCAAGTAAGGTGGCTGGTATTTGAGCATAAGGGAGGCCACTCCCGTCGTCTGCGGGAAAAATTTCAACATCCACTAGGTAATTAGAGAGGGTATAATAACCAATTATATCGGAGTCATCACCCTTAGTCAGAACGTAAGGCGTTGACACTCCTCTCTCTAAATCCTGGTTGGCATATTTTTTTAAATATTCATCAAGGTCTTCAACCCCACAGTTGAAGCCAGACCGGTCGTGTACTGTCTTGTCTAGCTGTTCAACGGAATACGACGGTGAAGGTTCGTCCTCTTGCAGCATTCGCCTATTCGCCTATTAATTCTTCATGAGCTTTAGCCGCTTCCTTCAAGGCTTCATTAGGTTCTGGGGGGTTCTTAAGTGTTTCTATAAAAGCCTCGCTGTCCCGCTTGGATAGCTCCAGTACTCTGTAATCCTTTATTGTTTTTCTTGCTGCTTCTTCCACAGCAGACCGTACAAAATCAGAAATTGAACTCCCTGTTAGGGAAACAGCGAGTTCTACCAGTTCCTTTTGCTCTTTTGTCGTCCTGGCGACTAACCTTTCTTCGTTCTTGGCAGACATGTCTTTTCCTCCTGTTTTTATTTTACCCTTTTCATTAAATGTGTGACATTTTGGCACACATTACTCAAGTTTATTGTATAACCCCTACCCACAAATTTCAAACTTTCTTCAACTTTACTCCAACTTTCTGAGACTTTTCAGTGACTTTTTTCAAAAAAGCTTAAAATAGCCCCTATTGACTGCTGAATAAACGAGAAACGTTTTATGAGCCTCTCAGAGCTTGGGTTTTTGTCTAATGGTAGACTATTATAGGATATAAAGATACCCCCCGACCGGGGTGAGGGGCTAGGATGGGTTAAAAATAAACTTTCGTTAACTCTAAGAAGCTTGGTGTGAATTATCTATTCTAACTAAGGCTCATAAGCTTCCCGCTTCTCGCTACCATAGTCTTATGACCGGTACAGATACATAACAGCCACAGATAGATGTTAATGCGGCTTAACGCGACTACTGCAGTTTAAGCTGCATTAAGCGATTTTTTAAGCCAGCGAAAATTTGCTGGAATGTATTGGCTGCAACATTCTTGGGGAGAGTATTGCATGCAAAAAATGACCTTAGGCAATAGGTGATGGCTATCAGCGAACCCAAGTGTAAAATTCCAATTGATCGTAGTACCCTCAACACTTTGATTTTTTAAATTCAATCCATCAAACTCCATTAAGCGGGTAAATAGTGATAGCCGTTAATATCGGGGAGGAATTAAAATGAGAGGTGAAAGTAAAAAAACCTTTTACTTCAAAAGACCGGGGCCGGTAAATACGGAAAAGACATTGGAATTGGGGATAGATAGAGGTCTAAATTTGGGAATCAAGAGTTTCGTGGTGCCTTCTATAAAAGGAAAAAGCGCTTCAAAGGCTGCAAAGCTATGTCAAGGCACAGCAAAGGCTCTTAACGTAATTTGCGTTACTTTTATGGCAGGCGGCACCTGGGAAATAACTGAAGAACCGCCGGACGGTGCTCATTGGAAGGACGTTCCAGAGCTAAGACGTCGATGGGAAGAGTGGAAAGAAGAAGATATAGACAAGGTAGATATTGACCCCGAAATCAAAGAGGAACTCAAGCAGAGAGGGATACCCGTCATCCAGGCCACGGATTTGGGTTATGAAATCTCTTCCTCCATGACTAATCACCTCGGAGTCGATACTCCGAAGACGGTAATGAAGGAAACGCTGTACCTATTATCTCCCGGTGTAAAAGTAGCCGTATTTACTACACTTTCGGCAGCCGATGCCGGAATACTACCTATGAATAAAGAGGTTGTCGCCTTTGGCGGGTTAGAACAAGGGCTGGATACGGCGACGGTACTTAGCCCCGCTTACTCAGGTCAGATCTTCCATCCTCGAAAAGGACTAGAAATTCGGGAAATTATCTGCAAACCAAGAACAATGGAAGGTTCGTCCGGCGAATACTATGGCCGGGCCTGGAATGCATAACAATTAAATCAACCCTAGCTGAATTGACAAAGAATACCGAATCAATTCTGTTTACGCCTTTTAATGATGTAGCACGCTAGGTAGAGAAGTGTAGAAACGCGTAGAAGGAGATTTAATTGATAGGATAGAGCACGGAATCATCGTTGGGATTTTATCAAGTTGAACTCACCAATAATGAGAAAATTCACCATGGAAATCCTCGATATCGCAAAGCAACAACAAAATTCGACTGACCAGGGTCAAATTGTTGAAGAGTACAGTGAGGTTTTTGCAGAGATCAGGGATTTCGGACCGAAAGACACGAACTACCTCCGGACAACCCGGAAGAGAGCTGCAGAATTGGACGAGGAAAATGCCGAAGAAACTCGCGATCTAATTGAACGGATTGTAAAAGAAAAGATCAAACGGATTAATCGAGAAGTAGACGTAGAAAGAAAGCCAGGCCTAATTTTATT
The DNA here is from genome assembly GCA_964638365.1 of uncultured Thermotogae bacterium. Taxonomy (GTDB): domain Bacteria; phylum Bipolaricaulota; class Bipolaricaulia; order M55B111; family M55B111; genus JAGXLP01. The sequence goes on from CAZWZR010000149.1 coordinate 2,651, forward strand.
TATCGGTAACGGGGTGCCGGACGGACACGGGATTTTGCTGGATGAAGAACCATGGGTAGTCCTGGACCTGAAGACCTTCGTGGAAAGACAAGAGAACTACGACCGAGAAATATATATCACTCACGAAACCGCTCACGGCTTTCACTACGGGAACTCACCCTCCTTTTATTTTGGAAATGACGAGGAGCCTTTTCTCGAACCCCCGATCTTTAAAATGATGATTGCTGAAGGAATGGCAACTCACCTGAGTTTTCTCTTTGCTCCCGGAACAGTTCACGATGCCTACTGTTTCGGACAGTATCAACAGGAAGAGGTAGAAAGATGGATATACCTCTGTGAGCGGGAGAAAAGCAACCTTGGTAATCAAATAGACTTGGACGAAGGTGTAGTGTCACCCGAAGCCGTGAAATACTTATTCGATATACCCGGAAACAACCTGGAGAAATCTAGGACCGGTTACTATTACGGGACGAAAATAGTACGAAGCGTGGTCGAAGAAAAAGACCTGGGAACTGCCTTCGACATGGAATTGCCCGACTACAAGGATTTTATCCATAGCTATTTTGATCTTTAGGGGTAAGAGGTTTTGCCATAATACGAAATACTAATCTCCCTCGAAAGTTGTTCAAGGAGAAAAATGAGCAAGAAAGAATCGAGACTGGAAATAGTGGACACTTATCCCGACTTCCTTTCCTGCTGGAACGCTGCAGGGGCCATTTCGGTAGATGAAAAGCTGCAAAAGTGGCGATTGGAGTACATGAAAAAGTATCCGGGGCTTCTCCAAAAACAGCTGGAAGACTACGAAAGTCATGGATTCAATTGGAAGGAAGAAGCCAGAGAAAACGTCTTTCCGTACCTCGAAGAACGACTGCCGGAGATGGAAGAAGCCAGAAAACATCTACTTGACGTACTTCCAGCCGTTTATAATCGAGCCTGTGGCTTTTTTAAATTAAATCCGAAAATAATCGCCTATATCTACGTGGGCATAGGCTGCGGTGCCGGTTGGAGTACGTCGCTTGACGACAAGCCGGCTCTCCTGTTTGGTTTGGAGAACATCGCCGAGTGCAGATGGAACGACAAACGCTCGATCGAAGGTCTCGTGGCGCACGAATCCGGTCACCTGTTCCACGAAATAATCCGTAAAAACACAGATCTCCCCCTTAAGAATGGACCCTTCTGGAGGCTCTATAAGGAAGGTGTAGCCAAGTGGAGCGAATCCAAGTTATTAAACCGGGAAAGCTGGTACGAAGCCGAGGGCTTAAACGATCCCGAGTGGTTGTCCTGGTGTCGAGAGAACCTCGATTGGCTGGCTGAGGAATTTTTGCGGAGAGTCGAACAGGAAGAACCGGTCAAACAGTTTTTTGGCTCCTGGTACGACCTAAAAGGCTGGAAGCAGACGGGATATTTCCTTGGTTACCGGGCGGTGTTACAACTTCAGAGGGGAGGTGCTCTCTCTAATAGGAACGTCCTCAAATTATCGAATCCAGCTGATAAGCTGAAACAGATTTTAAAAAATTTGGCAAGGAACGATAGAAGTCTTGATGCTAACTGTTGATTGGTTCGGCTTATGGGCAACTAAATCAATCGTGAAACACTCTATGTATTAGTATTGCAGGGAAAGATTGGGTTTTTCGGAAAGACGAGAGAAGGTTGATAAACTAAGAGAGGTCCCTCGATCGTCAGGGCTAAAAGTACAAGTTTTGAAATCGGCAGAATATCGACAATTGGGCTAAAACGGTACAGTGTACCGTTTTAGCAACCGTGTCAGGAAAATCTCACTTTGAAAACCTGCTT
>CAZWZR010000150.1:0-4427 GCA_964638365.1 uncultured Thermotogae bacterium
TGGAACGGGGGATATATACCCGCCTCCCCCAGTCAGCCTTTAGCTATCTCTCGAATATCTCTCGATTCATCAATAATAAAGATAAGTTTTTTTCAGTCCCAGGAAAGGACTTACGGAGGGTAGAACCTTCTACATTATCACGTAACTCGATGAATGGTGTTTAATCGGGGGAAGAAATTTGTCTTTACCTTAACTCCCATTGGAAGGCGGAACTTCATTCGCCCGGGGGCAGGTTGGCGATTTCCCAGTATTCCTGTACGGTTTCTATGACCTTACGGAATTCCGCCGGATTTACAGGTTTATGGACGTAACTGCTCGCCCCGCTGTCGTAAGCCTTGACTACGTCCTCTTCTCGCTCGGAAACCGTTAAAACGATAACCGGTATCTCTTTAAGGTCTTCGTCCTCCTTAACCGTTTCCAGTACTTCGTGACCGCCTATTTTCGGTAAATTTAAGTCGAGTAGAATCAGATCGGGCTTTGGGACGTCTTCGAAGTCCTCGCGCTGGTAGAGAAAATCCAGAGCTTCTTCCCCGTCCCGGACTACGAAGAGTTTTGACTCGACGTCACTCTTATATATGGCTCTCTGAGTTAAATCAATGTCGTAATCCTCATCTTCCACCAATAATATGTCCATTCGCTGGTCGTTGCCCATATTTCCCTCCTAAGCTTGTTAAAGTCTAACTGCTAATCCGAGAGTAGTTAATCCCATCGGTCATTTCTCCAGCTGAAACTTTTTCTTTCGTCTGGTTCTCTTTTCCTGGTAGAGTAAAGTAAAATGTAGTCCCTTCACCGGGTTCCGACTCCGCCCAGATTTCCCCCCGATGTTCCTCGACAATCCTTTTGCACACAGCAAGTCCGATACCCGTTCCCTCCGGGTTGTCTCGGGGGTTAAGTTTTTCAAAGACCTTAAAAACCTTTTCTAGATACCTTTCCTTAATACCCTGACCGTTATCCCTAACCCAGACGAGGTAACCATCGGAATGTTGCTTCCACCCCACTTCAACCATTGGGTCGTCCTTATCATTATATTTTACCGCATTGGTTATCAGGTTGCTAAATAGTTCCGTCAGCAAGGTTTCGTTGCCGTAAATTTCCGGCAGGTCGTCGGGGACCTCGAACCGGACTCCTTCGAGCAAATAGCGTAGATCCTCCTCCAGTTCGCCGAGTAGCTCGCTCAGATCTAACTCTTCGAACTTTTCCTCCTCCATTTTGATGCTGGAGTAAGTCAGCAACCCTTCGATCCTATTTCTGAGCCGTTGAGTGGTATCGGACAGGGCCTCCAGGGCTCGTATACCGTCCTGGTCCAGCTCGGATTCGTAATCCTCCATCAGAATGTGGCTGTATCCTTCCAGCGTCTGGAGCGGGGCTTTTAAGTCGTGTGAGATACTCCGGGAAAATTCCTCGAGCTTTTCGTTGCTCTTCTGAAGCCTTTCCGTCTTCCTCCGCAGATCCTCCTCGAGTTGCTTGACTTCGGTTACATCTATGTAATGTTCTATCCTGCCCCCTTCGTACCTTTCAGTCTCTATGGGAATGCTTCTGTATTCCAAAATCCTCTCGGTTCTTCCGAACTGGTCTTCCACGGAAAATATCTCGCTGTTGACTCTTTCGCCCTCTTCGTGGGCTCTGGTTGCCTTACGGGTAAATTCCCCTGATTCCGCGAAGGAACTGGCGTAATAACTCATCGCCCCTTCAGCCGTCTGGCCGATTAGGTCCCGCCTGTCCAGGGAAAAGAACTCTTCCATCGTCTTATTGACCCAGACAACCTCTCCTTTCTTATCGATTAGTACTACTGCGGAATCAAGGGTATCTATTGCGTCCTCGATCAGGTAGCGATACCTGGCTCCGGCCTCCCTCAGCCTCTTCTTCAGCCTTTTTAGCTTGCCCTTGTCTACGAATTCAAGAATTCCCGCCTGTTCCGTTACCTTGGTCCCTCGCAGCGAGGTGGGAATTACTTCCGGGGAGCTGTTACCCGGCGAATCCTGCTCGACCAGCCTTATCTCCACCCTGTTTCTCCCGCCCCCGGATCCGGGCCCACTATCGTCGAATAAGGTGGCCAGCTGGTCTTTAACGAGGTCGAGGTCATCAGGGTGAACTACCTCAGCCAGGTGCAGGTTATCGGCACTTTCATGGCCCACTACTTCCTGTGAAGCCCGGTTCGCTCTAAGGATATTGCCTTCATGATTTACCAGGTAAAGAATATTTGCCGAATTATTGAATAGTTTTCTGGCGTATTTACCGGCACCGAAGCCCTTTAATTCTTTGGGGGAGTTAAGGGAAAACTTCTCGGAAAGGTGAAATGCAGTAGTCGTCACCGCAGGGAGTGCGATAAGCAGTCCAATTAGCGCAGGACTTGATATACCCAGGGTTAATACGGCAATAGCAAGCAGTAAATAACTGACTCCAAGAACGGCGACGTATTTTTTCACATTGATCACACAGGCACCAAAACAGGGAATCTCGGGTTATTAATCCCGTCCGGACGGCAGCGAAACAGAAATCATTGCTCAAAAAAGCTAACACAAAGGCCGACCTTCGGCAAGGACAAAAATCACCCGACAGGGTGAGTGCTTATATGATTAGATGTTCGTCGAGCGTAATTGGAAAGGTTGCTGCGAGTTCGGCGATACTATCCTCGTCCAGAATATCGATTTTCCTGTCCCGCATCTTTATGAACCCTCTGTCTTCGAGTTCACCGAGAGTTCTAATTGCAGTTTTCGAAGAGACACCGGCAAGTTCTGCAAGTTCCGAGCGGGATAGTTCAATGCCCTCCTGCCCGAGCCTCAGTATAAAACGCGCCAGTCTTTCCTTGCTGCTGTTGTAGGATCTCTCGGCAAGTTTGCTCTGAAAGGCCTTGAGCTCCTCGGACATTTTGGCGAAGAAACGAAAAACGATTTCCGGGTGCTTTTCGAGGAAGTAGAAGAAGTTACCGCGCTCGATAAATCCGACCTCCACGTCGGTAAGGGTCTTGGCGAAGGCTATGTGGGTTCCCTTGTCGAAAAGGGTGGTTTCACCGATATATTCTCCCGGACCGGCTAGCTTTAAAATCTGTTTCTTACCTCTCAGGGTACGCTTAACCAGCTTGACCAGCCCGTCGTTAATCAAGTAAAAGCCAAAAGAGGGTGCACCTTCCTGGAATATGATTTCTTCAGGGCCGTATTCAATGTTCTTGATCTCGTCCTGGAGTTCGGAGAGTACCCCCTCATCGAGGTCGTTGAATATTCTTATCTTGCCGAGATCTACCATGGTTATCCTGTCGGTTCCTTTTAAGTTCCTTAAATGAGGCCGGAGTTGTCGTACTCCTTTAACGTGGTCAATACCAGTGACGTATTGGTCGTCTCTATATGCGGGCTCTGGACCAGATCCACCAGTTTGTCCGTCATTCCTTCCCTGCTTTTGAACTTACCTATAGCTATAACGTCGTAGTCACCCGTTGTTTCGTAGATATGAGTAAGGCAGGGGTAGGTTTCCATTTCATCGAGAACTTTGGACAGATTGTCGCTCTTTGCTTTGACCTTGATGACGGCCGTAAGGGAGTAACCAAGCTCGTTCAGGTTCAGCTTTATCCCGAACTTTTCTATGACTCCCTCTTCCTTTAACTTCTGTACTCGGTTACTGACGGTCGTAGGTGATACGTCCAGTTCGCTTGCTATATGACGCAAAGAAGTTCGACTGTCCTCTTCCAGATATCTGATGATTTCAGTATCGCGTTCATTTAGTTTCATACCACTAGAATAGCAATAGAGCCTCTCTTTGTCAAGGTTTTACGGACTTTAAATGAAATAGCCACCGGTTTATTCCCACTCCATCGTGGCAGGTGGTTTATTTGAAATATCGTACACAACTCGATTGACTTCTTCAATTACGTTACTGATTCTTGTTGAGATCCTTTCCAGCACATCGTGCGGGATCTCTGCGAAGTTAGCCGTCATCGCGTCCTGGGATTCTACCACCCTTACAGCAACCGGGTACTTGTAACTTCTGAGATCGCCCTGAACGCCGACGCTCTTTATCGGAAGTAAGACAGCAAAACCCATCCAGACATCGTCGTAAATTCCGGCCGATTTAAGCTCCTCCTCGACGATATAACTTGCCTCCCGGGCGATTTCCACTCTCTCCGGAGTTACTTCTCCGACTATTCTAATCGCCAGGCCCGGTCCGGGAAATACGTGTCGATTGACTATCTCGTCCGGTAGTCCTAGTTCTCCGGCGATCTCCCGTACCTCGTCCTTGTATAGTTCCTTCAGCGGTTCAAATATATCGAGTTCTACCTCCTCCGGTAAACCCCCCACGTTGTGGTGTGATTTGATCGTGTCGGAATGGGTTGTAGAGCCGCTTTCTATCACGTCCGAGTAAATCGTTCCCTGGACCAGCACTTCTGCTCCGACCGTTTCGGCTGCTTCCGTGAATACGTCTATAAACGTGTTGCC
>CAZWZR010000151.1:0-4416 GCA_964638365.1 uncultured Thermotogae bacterium
ACGGGGTCCTAAAACAGGTCCTTCAGGTCGAAATCGTCCAGGTTCTGGTTCAGTTCTTCGATCCGTGTCTCCTCTATTCCCTGATCTTCGAGTGTTTTACGAAAAGCCCGCCCCTTTCTCCACTTCAAAAACCGGAACCTCAGATACAAAAAGAGCGTAGAAAAAGCCAGACGGACTCCTTTCCAGACTAAGACCCCCAGGTCAACTAGCTTCCGAAGAAACTTACGCATCCTCTTCCGTGTCTTCGCTATTCTCCCCCATGGAGGTGTTCGACCTGATGATGCTATCTCCTCCGACGGCCTTTTTCGCCAGAGAACTCACGTCCCTGCTTTTCATGAATTCCTTAGTCAGCTCAAAGGCTTGATCCTTTTCCATTCCGGCATCGACCAGTTTCTGATAAAAATTGGCCGTATCTTCCGCCAGCTTTTCTCCGCTTTCCGCGTTGTAAATTCCGTCCATAATGCTAGAAATAAGCGCCGGAATTTCCTCTTTAGCCACACCCAACACTTCTTTTAGCTCACTCAGCTCGTCTTTCTCCATCATCCCACCCCTTTAATTTCGCTCTGAAACCAAATCCTAAAACCGACCACTTTCCAGAAAACCTTAAAATCAGGATAAATGAATAGTCTTCTATAATTCAAGCGGAACGGTTTATTACGATAACAATCTCTCGAAAGCGGGGTATTTGGGTCCTAAGTACTCATTTCTTTCACCACGTGAGGTCCTTCTTAAATCTGATCGAACCGAACTGAAATATACCTTCCCCTCAGCAGTAGATTAAAGGGGGGCTTTCGGACGGGCGTGGGAGCCCGCCCTGCTCGTATTGGAACCGCTCAAGCCTGAGTTAATAAAATTACCTCTTCATAACCAGTTTGCTACCCTTAACTAGTGCTGGAGGGCCTGCTCGACGAGTTTTAGTGAAAAACTTATGAAGTAGTTTTTTACAACTCGTTCCTTAGGGATGGTGTTATGACGTACGAAGGACACCATGCTTACCCAAACTCCTGAGTCGGCAAAGGTTGTAATATCGATATATAAAAATATGATAAAGAAGGGTCAAAGGCCTGAAAACCTCTCGTTAATAGGTATTTGATTTAACTTTTACAAAAAGGGAGGACAACCATGAGAAAATACGTAGCTTTAATGCTGGTAATCGTATTTATCGGGGTTCTGGCAGCCGGCAGAATAGGGGTATCTCAAGAAACCGAAGAGGAACTGGACCTCGCAGAAGCCAACGTCACCGACGTCGAATATTCCCGTTCCGGTACTGAAGGAGAGTACAGGTTCAGCGTCACCCTTTATCACGACGACTCCGGGGAGCCCGGCTACGCCAATTGGTGGCAGGTAGAAACCCTGGATGGAAAACAACTGGGCCGCCGAGATCTCCTTCACGCACACGGAACGAGGGAGTTTACTCGCTCGAAAATCATCCAGGTGCCGGAAGAAAATCGCTACGTGGTAATCCGGGGGCACGACGAAACCCACGGTTACGGAGGAAGAGCTGCTATCGTAGATCTCAACTCCGACAAAACGGAGTTCACGGATCAAGGATCCGAATCGGAGGACCTTTCAGGATACGTTCAAGCGGAAGGGGTTAAGATGACAAGCTATTCAAACGAAGAATTCGGGTTCAAGGTAAGTTATCCAAAAAGCTGGAAGAAGGTCTTTCCGAAAGAAGAGGAAAGCGGTGAGCCAAAAGACCACAGAGAGGTATTTTTCCTGGCCAGCAGTGGCGGAGATCCTGGGGAAGTGATCTCCATATCAGTAGTTGTCAACGAGGTAAACCAAACCGTCACCATCGATGAGTTTGAGCAATACGTGAAACTGTCCAATAAACTTTTCCCGCCAGGCTTTGAAAATATTTACCGCGGAGAACTTGCCGGCCTTCCGGCCGTCGTTGGGGAGTCCACTCAGGTTGACTACGTATCAAAAAACGAGGCCAAAAACGGTACCGAGCAAACTTGGGAGAAAATTACAAGGAAAGTTAAGATGATAGGCCTAATTCACAAAAGAGAACTGTACCGAGTGTCAGTCAAAGCTAACCTAAATGACTTCGAAGAGGCAGATAACCAGTACTTCGAGAGGATGCTGGATTCTTTCGAGTTAAATTCAGCTGGTTAAAATTCCGTAAGTGCTTGTTCAATTATTTTACCGGGGAAACAACCCTACTCTATAAAGATACCTGTAATTTAATTGGTCATTGTCTCCCATAACCTACGGAAGTGGCAAGAACGGTCTTTTTGTTAATGAGAAATTAACACTTTCTTAATACCCTTCTGGTAAATGGACAGAAAAATATTGATCGTCGAAGATGACGAAGAGCTGGTCGACTTCCTCAAGGATTACCTTGAAAAGGACGGATACGAGGTTACTGGAAGGGCTGACGGTAAATCGGCCCTCCATTTATTCCGGAAGCGTCAATTCGACCTGGTCATTCTGGATTTGATGTTACCCGAAATGGACGGGTATAACGTCTGCAAGCGCATGAGAAGAGAGTCCGACACCCCAATCATCATGCTAACAGCCAAAACTACGGAGGAGGAAAAGATCAAGGGGCTCGATATCGGTGCCGACGATTACGTAACCAAACCCTTTGACCCAGGTGAATTACTGGCGAGGATTCGAGCAAACCTGCGCAGGGTAGAAGAAGACGAACAGCAGGAATTGAAGTTCGGCGAGCTGACGATCAATTTCCGTAGCAAGGAAGCTTTAATCGAAAACGAGCCGGTAGACCTGACACCGACGGAGTTCGATATTCTCGCCACTATGGCCAATCAACCCAATCGGGTTTTTTCCAGGACCCAGTTGATCCACGAGGCCATCGGTTACGGATACGAGAGCTTTGAAAGAACCATAGACGTCCATATCAAGCATATCAGGGACAAAATAGAGTCCGACCCGGAAAACCCCCGGTATTTAAAGACGGAGTTTGGCATGGGTTATAAATTCATCCCGGATGGAGAATCAAGTAGGTAGGTGAGACGATGTTTCGTAGCCTTCGCTGGAAGTTACTCGTAGGGATAATCATCGTAGTCACCCTGGCTATCGGTACGCTGGGTTGGGTAGTCAACAGGACCACCAGGACGGAGTTCGATAGGTATATTAGCCAGGACAAGGCTTTGAAATACCAGAGACTCGCCTTGACACTATCCAGTTATTACGAGGAAACGGGAAGCTGGACAGGGGTGCAAAAACTGATCGATAAACTCAAAAAGACTTACAACAGTGAAATCGTTATAGCGAACGATAAAGGTGCAATAATCACGGGTACAAGTGAAAGTCTACCAGGGGAAGGGTCAAAAGACCTAGGGTTAAAAATCGCAACACTCGGGGAGGCCGAGAACCCCGCCGGTTTTCTCTATTTGAAAGATAGAAGCCGCTCAACCATCGAAGAGATCTTTCTTTCTTCCGTTAACCGAGCCATCATTCTCTCCGTAGTAATTTCTCTAATTACTTCGATAAGCCTGATATTGTATTATTCGAAGAAGACCCTTGCACCAATTCACAGGCTGACGCTAGCAGCTGAAAAAATCAAGGAAGGGGAGCTCGACCAGGAAGTTCCGGTCAACACGCAAGACGAGGTCGGAAAGCTCGTTACCGCTTTCAACTCGATGGCCGAAGAGCTTAGAAAACAGGAAAGGTTGAGGAAGAACATGGTAAGTGACGTGGCCCATGAATTGCGCAGCCCGTTGACGAAATCCCACGGTTACCTGAAAGCTTTGAAAGAAGGCACCATGGAGCCGGATAAAGACATTATTGACTCGTTGTACAGAAACTCCGAACTTTTAAAGAAACTGGTCGATGATCTTCACGATCTCGCCCGGGCTGAAGCCGGACAACTTGACCTGGAAAAGGAACCCATACTTATTGACGACTTAATCCATGCGACACTTGAGTCAATCCAATACAGGCTGGAGAAAAGCGAGGTAAATATAGAAGTAAATTTCTCGGAAGAAGTGATGGTGAACGTGGACCCAAAGAGGGTTCAGCAAGTCCTAAGAAACCTGATAGATAATGCCATAACCTATAGCGATGAGGGCGGTAAAATCGAAATTGATAGGAGGGTTTCACAGGATCAAGTTCAACTCAAAGTAATTGATAACGGAGAAGGCATTCCAGAAGAGGATATCCCGTACGTATTCGACAGGTTTTACCGGGTGGATAGTTCAAGATCAAGGGAAACAGGCGGAACAGGGTTAGGTTTGACTATTGCCAAGGAGATAGTTGAGGCCCACGGTGGCAAGATCGAGGCCGAAAGCACAAAGGGAGAAGGGACAAGTATTACAGTTCATTTACCAAAAACTTGAAACCGAAGTCCGTTTAATCTTATCAGTTACTGAAAACTGATATTACTCCAAGCGTTTAACTGTTCATGAATCAACTGGGAAAATATTTTGAGAGGACTTTAAAGTTAAA
>CAZWZR010000152.1:0-4383 GCA_964638365.1 uncultured Thermotogae bacterium
CAAGGGACTATTAATGATAGAAAAAACCTTTGATCATAGGTGAAAGAAATGAGTTTTAAACAATGACCAACGAGGAAATCATCGAAGGAGATCGGGTTCTGATCTTCGCCCCTCACAACGACGACGAGATTCTGGGGACCGGTGGCGTTCTGCAGCGTTACGTAGAATCAGACGCCCGAGTGAAAGTGGCCATCATGACCAACGGTGACGGTCAGATCAGGCGCCCACCCTTCCTCCCCTTCCTCCGTCCGGACTTCGTCAAACTCGGCTACCGGCGCCAAAATGAGTCTTTAGATGCGCTCGAGTACCTGGGATTCGATGAGTCCAGCGTCGAGTTTCTCGGCTATCCGGACCGAGGGTTGAGCAAAATGTGGACTGAGAACTGGGATAGAGGCGACCTCTATTATTCAAAATATACCAAATCCGACCACTCACCTTACGACAACAGCTACACGGAGAACGCGCCTTACTGCGGAACTGCCGTCGTAAATGACGTCAGGAATCTGATTCTGGAATTGAAGCCGGACGTAATATACATGCCCCACCCAAACGACGCTCACCCTGACCACTGGGCGACGAACGGGTTTGTCCTCTACGGTCTCGAAGCAGCTAAAAATTGCAATTCTGAGGCTTTAGGTGACGTCAAAACATTGAGTTATCTCGTCCACAACCTGAAATTTCCGTACCCGAGAGGAAAGTACCTGGAAGCCTCCATGAACCAGCCGGCCAACCTGGAGGAACTGGATACCGAATGGTACGATATCCCGCTGGAATTCGGGGAAAGGTTGAGGAAGTTCCGGGCAATCGGCAAGTACCGGACTCAAAACCAGTTGATGAGGAAATATTTGATCAGTTTCGCCCGGGCAAACGAGCTGTTCGGAGTGGTTCCCGGGCTTTCCCTTAACCATTCAAAGGAGTACGAGGCGACGCCGAACCTCTCCCGGGACTTCACCATTGAAGAAGGCGAAAGGGATGAGTTCTTCTTATCCTATCTCAACCCGAAAAGGAGGAGCCGAATCGCCTCTCTGAAACGATACCCGGACATAAAATCAGTTAACCTGACCAAAGAGGAAGGGATACTGACTGTAAGGGTAGACTTTTATAACAGATACCGAAAGGGAAACGAAATCCAGATAACTTTGAAGCCCCTGTCCACTGATTTTGAGGGATCCGAAGTCGGAAAGTCGCACCGATTCCGTTTCCGGAACGGCAAACTCTACGGAGACGGTATGGAGACAGGGGAGGAAGATGGATACAGGTACTCAAGCGACAGTAAATCCTACGGCCTCTCGATACCGCTTGAGAAGATAAGAAATCCGGAGAAAACGGTTCTCAGCATCACCCTGGCACGGAAAGGCGTGCCATTTGCGAGAAGCGCAAACAGGCTGATCACACTGCGCTAAGGAACACCTATAGATCTTTCGTATAGATGATCGACCGGGAAGTCCGGATCTCACCGTCGTCAAACATCAGCGTGGGATAACCGTTCTGCCTGGAAAAGCCCAGAGACCTGAAGAAATTGCTTGCCCGTCTGTCGTTTTGTCTTACGCGGACGTGTACCCCGCCGATTCCAGCCTCTTTTAGAGTACGGAGATACCTTTTTGCAAGTTTAGTCCCGACCCCCTCTCCTCTCGCCTCCTTGACAAGGTTTATGTGAAAGTGCGCCGGGTAGCCGTCAGGCGGACTGTTTCTCGTCCCTCCATGTGCAGCTACGTAGAGAAATGAACCCAGGTACCTCAATTCCCTTAGACCGATTTCTCCTCTGATCAAGGCCCTCAAAATAGTCCGCGGGATTATTCGTGTTCCCTTGATCCAGCGACAGCGACTAGTATCAAAGCAGCCAGTCAGGTAACCGACCACTTCTCGGCCCTTTTCAACCACGAACAGGTGCTCGGGTTCGTAGTCCACGTAATACCCAGTTAACAGATCGGCCACCATCTCGGTATCCGGATTCGGGTAACCTTCCGCAGTAGTCCTGGCAATTCTCCTTACAGCAGCTCTATCAGAACTCTGATATTCCCGGATTTCAGCTTTCATCGTGGCTTCTAGTCTAGCTGCTTTCTTAAAAAGTTGCAATTAACCGGTAAACCTGGTCTTTTCCGATAATATCTAGGACTTAACTGGAAACTGGTCCGCATTATCCCTATATTACTTCAAATCAATTCGAGAACTTGGATTTTGGGGAACAGGTTGATATCATCCTGACATGGAGGGTTTAAGCTACACTGGAATCTTTCTCCGGGGCTCATATCAGCATTCGATGATTACTATAAACCCGGATTACGATAAGGCTTTTTCATCTCAAAGTAACTAACTACAATAAGCAGGGTAACTACTTGTCGACTTTCTTCAGGGGTGATTTTCATGAAAAGTCAAGGTGTATTGAATCCTGATATATCCGAACTGATCGCCAGAATGGGTCACGGAGATGGACTGGCGGTTACCGACCGCGGCTTTCCCCTGCCTTCGAAAGGCGAAATCACGGTCGCTGATGTCTCCGTGGGTCCAAATTTACCCGGTGCGGTCGACGTGGTAGAGACTATCCTATACGAACTCGAAATAGAAGAAGTCATCATAGCCGATGAAACCGAGGAAGAGAGTCCGCAAATTTACGAGAACTTTATCGAGCTCCTTGAGGAACGGGACAACAAGGGAAAAGATATCGTCGTAACCAAGACCACCCACCCGGAATTTAAAGATATGGTACTCGGCCAGGGATACGAGAGGGGAAATATGAAGGGACTGGTCAGAACGGGTGAACTGACACCTTACGCCAACATCATCCTGGTATCCGGAGTCACGTTCTAACTCAACAAAAGACTAGGGTTCGCGCAGCATCTTCCAAAATCAGAGTTCAAATCAAGACCAGGTTTACTACAAAACAGACAGCATAAAGGTAGGGTTCGTTTACTGAATGATCTCCAATTTCGGAAAATCGATTCTTCTTTTGATTTCGAAGATATCCTCCACTATCTTTCGCTGAGAGTCGAACTGGTGTTTTTCTATTGATTTGAAGTTGTGCGTAAGGAAAGACGTATTTCGAGTCCTCATAATTTTTTTAAAGTCGTTTTCGTGAGCGAGAAAGCTTTCTCCGATTTCGTTTCCCAGCGCGCTTAGAACGCGGAAGTTATCGTTTAAACCCAGTTCGACCTTCTCTTTCTCATCTGACTTCTTCCGCAGGTCATCACGTAACTTTTCCGGTATAAGTTCAACTGGTACCTCGTCCGTATGATGCCCAAGTTCGTCGTAAATTTCTACCTGTCCTAACATCTCGACCGTCCTGTAGAGCCGGACTATTCCGTCGTCGTATTTTCCTTCTTCGGCTCGCCTGGTCGCGTTCCAGAACATATCGACGGCCAGGCTCTTTCCGATTCTCTTCTCGAAATCAAAGCCAAAAGTCTCGCTCTGAAGATCGCTCAAAAAGCCTATGTTTTCCTCGATCTTCTCCTCGGAGAGATCCAGCTGCCCCCTGGGTTGAGCCAGGTCTTTATATGTTCTCAAATCCTCCTCTCCCTCACGCAACTTTTTCTTTACCTCTTCGTAGTGGAACCTGTCCCAGCGTGAATATCCCCTGGCCAGCTCCCGGATCGCGTCCAGGAGGTATCCATCCCTTTCCGAGCTTAACCCCTTTTCCTTGAGAGAATCCACCTGATCGATAACGGGCTTAAACCGGTAATTGTTGAAGTTTCGCTGTATCTTCCGCTTTGATTCCATGGCTCGAATTTCCCACGGGTTCTTTGAGGAGAGGACTTCTTTCATTCCGTCCTCTATATAATTTAAGCCGTCTCGGTCGTCGTCGCCTTCTCCCATATACATGTATTGCAAACCCTGGTCCAGAGAAGTGGCCACCAGAACGTACTGGAACCCGCGACCCAGAGTAGCGGCTACCAGAGCGGACGACATAATCTTCGTGCCGCCGGTATAGTCCAGGAGCGTATCGTTAGGATAAATGTTTCTCCTGGTTAATTCCTCTACTGATTCGTTGGCCTTTTCAAAGCAGCCTTTGAAGTCCTGGGGATCCTCAACCACGACTTCCAGAGCCTCAAATCCCTCGAACCCCAAACCCTTCTTGGCCTCTTTTACTGTTTCTATCTGGTCCTGATGGCAGTAAAAACAGACAAAGCCGGGTTCGGCTTCTCTAATACCTTCTATTAGAGGTTCCGGAGATCCCCCAACGGTCGCAATTAAACCTTTCATCCGTTGCCCTCCTTTGAGAACAATCTTAATTTAATCAAATAACGGAACAAGGCTTGTCGTTTCCCCCATCAAATTAAGGCAATATGAGACCTGATTTTCCCAAAATCAAGCCAATGTACAACCCGTCCCGACTCACCAAAATTAGCCGAGGAAGCCCCAGGGCTTGCCCTGGGGAGGAATCGGCTG
>CAZWZR010000153.1:0-4362 GCA_964638365.1 uncultured Thermotogae bacterium
CCCTTGACTACTTCGCCGTACATCTGGATCAATCGGCGGTAAGAATCCCATCCGAACCTTTCGTTACCCGTTCTCTCTACCAGACCTTCAATAGTTTCTTCGTTCAAACCGACATTCAGAACGGTGTCCATCATTCCCGGCATCGAAACGGCCGCTCCCGACCGGACCGAAAGCAAAAGCGGGTCCTCAGGGTCGCCGTACTCCCTTCCGTTTTCCTCTTCGAGCTGTCGCAGGTTTTCCTCGACTTCGTCTTCCAGTCCTTCCGGGTACTGTTCGTCGTGTCTGTAGTAATACTGGCAAACTTCAGCGGAGATAGTGAATCCCGCAGGTACGGGAATGCCAATATTGGTCATTTCTGCCAGATTGGCTCCTTTACCTCCGAGAATATCCTCGAGCTCTTCCGAGCCGTCGGCTTCTCCGCCACCAAAGAAATACACGTATTCCATAAATTAACCTCCCGTTAATTCAATTGGAATTATCTAAACAGTGCTTCTACGAACTCTCCTCTATCGAACTCGTGCAGATCCTTCTGGTCTTCACCAACGCCGATCATCTTTATTGGAGCTGAAAACTCGTCGACAATCCGAAAGATCACTCCACCCTTGCTGGTTCCATCCAGCTTGGTGAGAATGATTCCAGTCAGTCCGATGGCCTCGTCGAACTTTTCCGCCTGAGATACACCGTTCTGACCGTTGGTCGCGTCGATGGTCAATAACCTTTCGTCTATGGATCTGTCCAGTTGCTTTTCGATTACCCTATTTATCTTCTTTAGCTCTTCCATAAGGTTATGCTTGGTCTGTAACCGCCCTGCCGTATCGATCAACAGCAGATCGGCATCGTTGTTGAGAGAATACTCGAGAGCATCGTAGGCAACGGCGGATGGGTCAGCTCCTATCTCGTGACTTATCGGGGTCGCCCCGACTTCGTCGGCCCAGAATTCCAGCTGTTCTATGGCCGCCGCCCGGAAAGTGTCAGCTGCGGCAAATACGACCTCTTTTCCCTCCGAAACGAACTTTTCCCCTATCTTTGCTATGGTTGTCGTCTTTCCCGAACCGTTAACTCCCATAACCAGCATTACCGTAAGACCGTTCTCCCGGAGAGTTAACCCTTCCTCGGCTCCAGCCAGCCTTTCCTTCAACTCTTCCTTGAGGAAGTCTTCCAGACGGTCGGGATCGGTGACACCCTCCTCTTCCACGCGATCCTCTACCTTTTCGATTACTTCCATAGCAGTGTTGACACCTATATCGGCCGTTACGAGGAGTTCCTCTATCTCGTCAAGTAGTTCGGGTTCAATTCGATTGTAACCGCCGATAACGCTCTCAACTCGACCAACCAGGTTATCTCTCGTCTTTTTTAACCCCTGTTTCAACCTGCCAAACCAGCTCATTAGCTCTTTTCCTCCTTTTTCCTCTTCAACCAGCCATCACATTTTTTCCGGGGCCGATACACCCAGGAGTCCAAGCAACTCCTGCAAAACTACCTGAACCGCCCGCGAAAGCCCGAGTCGGGCCCGGCCCAGGTCGTAATCATCTACAAGGACCCGATGTTTGTTGTAAAACTGATGAAAAGAAGCAGCCAGGTTTTCCCCGTAACGAACCAGATGCTGGGGGCCGAAGTCCTCAGCAGCCAGCTCCACCATCTCGGGAAACTTGTCCAGCCTTTTAATCAACTCTTTCTCCTCGTCCTCGTTCAACAGCCCGGCATCGACACCATCCGGACCCAGTTCCTCATCGAGGCCGGTTCCCTCCGCTTCTCTGAGTATGCTTGCAATTCTCGTATGTGCGTACTGGAGGTAGTAAACCGGGTTATCCATCGACTCCTCCTTCGCCAGGTCGTAGTCGAACTCGAGGTGGCTCTCCGGCTTTCGTTCGGACATGAAATAGCGAACCACGTCCCTGCCCAGGTCCTCGACCAGGCTGCGGAGTGTCACGAATTCCCCCTCTCTCGTTGACATCTTCTTTACTTCCCCTTCTTTTGACAGACTGACGAACTGGTTTACGAGAACCCGGTAAAAACCCTCGGGTAAATCCAGCCAGTCCAGAGCGGCTTTCATGTTCTTCACGTGTCGCTGGTGATCCGCACCCAGTAGAACCAGAGCCCGGTCGTAACCCCTGTCGTACTTATCGAGGTGGTAGGCGATATCCGGCAACAGGTAGGTCGGATCGCCGTCACTCTTTACCAGGACGGCGTCCTTCTGTGCTCCTTTCTCTTCCGCCCTCAACCAGAGTGCACCGTTCTCCTCGTAAGTAGCACCCTTTTCGTCAAGGATCTCAAGCACCTCGTCGATTTCGCCCTCTGCATGCAGGCTGGATTCTCGGAACCAGTTATCGAACTCTACTCCGAGCGAGGAGAGGTCCTCCTTAATTCTAGATATCATTTCCTCCAGGCCCCTGTTCTTGAAGAAGGCCGCAGCTTCATCGTCCCAGCTTGAGTACTTATTCCCGAGATCGCCGGCGATCTCCTCGGCAATATCTATCAGGTATTCGCCCCTGTAACCGTCCTCCGGTATCTCCACCGAATCACCCAGAGCCTGTCTATAACGGGCCCATAGGGTTCGAGCAAGCAGGTCCATCTGCCTGCCCTCGTCGTTGAAGTAATATTCGGTATCGACTTCGCAGCCAAGATACTCGTAAAGAGAAGCCAGCACGTCCCCCAGAACTGCCTGCCTGCAGTGGCCAACGGTCAGTGGCCCCGTGGGGTTGGAAGATACGAACTCAATCTGAATGCTCTCACCGGTGGAACTGGAAACTTCGGGAAAGGGTTCCGAACCGGAAAGGAGTCTCGTGAGGCTTCGGTTGTAAAGATCCGAAGAGATCTCAAAATTCACAAAACCCGGCCCATCGACGGAGACGCTGGAGAAACTCTCCTCGTCGAGCCCTTCGGCTATTCGTTCGGCCAGCTCCCTGGGGCTACCCTCGTTATCGGACCCTAGCTCCAGGGCAACACTAGAGGCGTAATCACCAAATTCGGGGTTGGAAGGCTCGTCCACGCTAATCTCGTCTTCGTCGAGGACGTACCCGATCTCTCTCAATCTATCGGCCAATACCCTTCTAATTTCTCTCTTAATCATCTCAAATTGTAAATACGGAATTACATGGAATCCATGAAAGTGTTTTAAGGCGGGAAGGCAATCCGGAACCTAACCAGTCGTTATTCCCCTTTAAGATTGATCACAAACTTAACCCCGGTCTTTTCCTCCCCCTCTATCTCCAGATCGATAAAGCCAGGGATTACGTTAAGATTTTCTTCTTCCCCATCCAGCAACCGGCGGGCGATTGCTATGGCTTTAACGGCTTGATTTACCGCTCCAGCACCGATAGTGTGGGCTTCAACTATTCCATCGGACTCAATCGCTCCCGCAATTGCTCCGGCAACGGAATTAGGATTGGAACTGGACGCGACCTTTAATATTTCCATATCCAATACCTCCAGAGGGTTTTTGATATCCTGATTTTTTATTCAACCGGTTTAACGGAGAACGTAACTCAGGGCAAATCAAGCCATAATCCCCACGAAAAAGGGGACACCCGGTACTAGCCCTCCGGGTATTTATTCAGGTAGAATTTTAATAGAACGGGTAAAAAATATCAACTTTTGCCGCTGTTTCGGGGAAAATACTGGGAAGAACACGGATCAAGTCTTTAGACTCATTATCGTGTCGAGATTGACCCTGTCCGCGGCCCTGCCGTCTATTTCCTCCTTTGGGGTCTCAAGGATCAACGGTATCCCTTCAAGCCGGGAATCGTTTACCAGTGCGGAAAAACCGTTCTCGCCTATGTTACCCTGACCAATGTGAGCGTGTCTATCCTTATTAGAACCAATCTCGCCTACGGAATCGTTCAGGTGGATCAGCCGGAGCGCATCCAGACCGATTTCGCGATCGAACCCCTCCAGAGTCTCTTCTAACCCGGATTTCGAACCGAAATCGTAGCCGGCCGCGTAACCGTGACACGTATCGATACAGACGCCCAGCCCCTGGCGGTCCCCTAATTCCTCAAGCACCTCTCCCAGTTCGGAGAAATCAACACCGAGCGTCGTCCCGCTCCCGGCCGTGTTTTCCAGTAACAGATCGACGTCGGCTTCGCGAAAAACGTCGCCGCCCGTCACTTCGAGCAGTGCTTCTACCAGCCTGGATAGACCAGTCTCTCTTCCCGAACCCGTATGAGCACCTATATGGGTGTTTACCGCCTCGAGCCCTAGTTCGTCAGCCCGTCTTATCTCTTCGCGCAACCCGTTTTTGGACTTCTCCCAGAGTTCGTCTTTCGGCGAAGCCAGGTTCAAGAGGTAACTAGTATGGGCAACTACGTACTCTATCCCCTCATCCTCTCGTTTTTGCTTAAATCGCGCTATCTCCCCGTCTTC
>CAZWZR010000154.1:0-4342 GCA_964638365.1 uncultured Thermotogae bacterium
CCAAATTAAAGCCAACTCAACCCTTCAGGGATTAAACTCATTGCAATTATTCATTTTGATATAGCGATAGCAGGGGCTTTCGACCAAACACACCATCCAATCAGATCTAAACACGATTTTCGAAGCCACTTAAGCCTTATTACGATCTGGATTATCTCGGATCGCTTGACTATAATAAAGGGTCATGCCACAAGATCGCACCATTCCCAAAAACAAAGAGGCGGAGCAACTGGTTCTCGGATCCATATTGATGGATCCCGAGGAAGTTATTCCCAAGGTAATAGAGAAGATCCAGCCAAGCTTCTTCTATTGGAAGGAACACCGACTAATATTTCGAGCCGTACTGGACCTTTTCGATAAAGGGGACCCGGCGGACGTCGTCACCGTTACAAATCGGCTAAAGGAAAAAAACCAGCTAGAGGAAATACAGGGCAGGGGGTACCTGGCCGACCTGCTCGACAAAGTCGTAACGACCGCAAACCTTGAACACTACGCGGATATACTCAGGGAAAAAGCGCTGATGCGAGCGCTGATCAACGGCGGTCGCAAGATCAGCGAACTCGGCTACGAAACGGACAAGGAGCTGGAGAACGTCCTGGACAGGGCGGAGGAGATAGTATTCGATATATCCCGCCAGGAGACGGTCGAGGACTTCCACCTGTTGAGCGACTTCCTGCGCGACCACTTCGACGAGCTGGAAGAACTGCACCACGATCCAGGCCAGCAGACTATCAGTGGCCTTTCTACGGGCTTTCCTAAACTGGACGAAATGTCTTCCGGCCTTCAGGACGGCCAATTAATAGTCATCGCCGGTCGACCAGGTACCGGGAAAACGAGTTTTGCATTATCCCTGGTCAGGAATATAGCGTTGAAAGAAGATGCAGGCGTGGGGCTCTTTTCACTCGAAATGACGAAGGAACAGCTACTGGAACGGCTGCTCTGCGGTGAAGGCAGGGTCAACCTTCACCAGTTACGCGGTGGATTCGTTCCCTCGGGAAAGTGGAGGGATATCGCTACTGCTGCAGGTAAACTACAGGAAAGCACCATAGTCATTGACGACATGCCAGGAAACGCAATTTTAGACGTAAAGGCAAAGGCCAGGAGAATGAAGGCAGAACACGATATCAATCTACTTGTAGTCGACTATCTCCAGTTAATCGAGGGGAAGAACAACGTCAATACCAGAGAACAGGAAATTGCTCATATCTCCCGTTCTTTAAAGGGAATTGCTCGTGAATTGAGAATTCCAGTAATAGCACTATCCCAGTTAAACAGGTCCGTCGAACGCAGAGAGTCCAAAAAGCCAAGACTTTCCGACCTCAGGGAGAGCGGGGCAATTGAACAGGATAGTGATATAGTGGCTTTCATTTATAGAGAGGATTACTACGAAGACGAGGAGGAGAGCGATTCAACCGTCAGCAAGACCGAGCTGATCATTGGAAAACAGAGGAACGGTCCGCTGGGATCGATTGACCTATCCTTCCACAAAGGCTACGCCAGCTTCTACCCCTTCCGGAACTCAGGGCAATCCGGTTAACAAACCGACCTGAAGTCAATCCACTTTTTCTACCTTGATCAGATTGGTAGTTCCCTCTACGGCAAAAGGGACTCCGGCAGTAACCACTACCAGATCGTCACTGTCAACGTAACCGGCCTCTTTCACGGATCGAATGGACTTTTCTATCATCTTATCGGTGTCCTGTGTCGTCTCTACCTGTATTGGCGTAATACCCCAGACCATCGCGAGTCTGTTGTACACCAGCTCCGAAGGAGTTACGGCAACAATACGAACTTTCGGGCGAAAACGAGAAATCAACCTCGCCGTATAACCGGATCGAGTAGATGTGATTATCGCCCTTGCGTCCAAGCGCTCGGCCATCGTACACGCGGCCCTTCCTATCTCAGGTGCGGTCTCGTCCTTTTCACGATTGAGGTTTTCTTCCGATGCTTCAGTCTGGGGAAAGTTTGCTTCCGCCTTCTCAGCAAGCTTCCGCATAGTGGTAACGGTTTTGACAGGGTAATCGCCAATCGCAGTTTCACCTGAGAGCATCACAGCATCAGTACCGTCCAGGACGGCGTTAGCCACGTCCGTAATTTCGGCGCGAGTCGGAGTTGGAGCTTCGATCATGGTTTCAAGCATCTGGGTCGCCGTCACTACAGGTTTGGCCATGTCGTTGGCCAGACGAATGATCTTCTTCTGAAGAAAAGGTACCTCCTCAAGGCCTATGGCCATGGCAAGGTCCCCGCGTGCAACCATTAACCCATCGGCTTCCCGAGTAATTTCCCTTATGTTCTCTACGGCCTCAACGGTCTCGATCTTAGCCATAATCGGTATATCCCTGTTCGGGCCGCTGGCCCTGTGCACGATCTCTCTGGCTTTCCTGATATCGTCCCCGCTTTTAATGAAGGAAAGCGCAATCCAGTCCACGCCCTCAGAAACTGCAAAACCGATATCTTCTTCATCCTCGTCGGTTATTGATGGTATCGGGAAGCTTTTACCTGGTACCGTGATCCTCTGTCTCCCTGCAATTCTCCCGGAGCTAAGCGCCTCACACTGAATTAGGTCCTCGCCCACCTCGGCTACGGCCAGGGATAAATCGCCGTCCCCAACAAGTACCTCGTCACCTACGGACAGGAGGTCACCCAGTTCGGAGAAACCGACTAAAAGGTCACCAACTTTCGGGTCCTGGTCGGACACCAGTTCCACCCTTTGACCCTCTTCCAGGGATATCTCCTCCCGGTCGATTGGTTCCATCCTTACCTCGGGACCTTTAGTGTCGGCAATTATCGACAGAGGTACGTCCATTTCCTTGCGGAACTTCTTCAGGGTGGAAATAAGCTCCTGGTGGCCGTTTTTATCACCGTGGGAGAGGTTAATCCGAGCACAGTCCACCCCTTCCTTAATCATGGTCCGAATTACAGGTGGAGTGTCCGAGGCCGGACCGAAAGTGGCTACGATCTTCGTTTTGCTCATATGATTCGAGGATCTCCTGTTGTCGAAAAAAGCAAAAAGACCCGACTCGGGTTCCCCCAAGCCAGGCCTCTCTCCCCTCGGTCAACCAGAAATTCCTTACTCTTCCTTGCTGAGTTTTTTATATCTTCCCAGTTCCTCTTTTATTTCGGGCCTCTGTAGCTTTTCAATCGCCCTGTTTTGAAGCTGTCTGACCCGTTCCCTGCTTATGTCAAAAACCTCTCCTACCTCTTCCAGGGTACGCGTTTTGTAGTCCTCCAGCCCGTAACGAAGTTTCAGTATGTGCTTTTCCCTGTCGGTCAGCTCTTTGTTCAGTAAACCCTTCAAGCGGCCCTTTAAGAGGGAATCAAAGGTTTCCTCCTCGGGGGTCGGCAGGTGGTCGTCGGCAAATATGTCGCCGAGGACGCCGCTATCGCTCGAGTCCTCCCCAAGCGGCTTGTCCAGAGAAACGGTAGTTTGAGCAGCTTTTTTCGCCCTCCTTACCTTCTCTTCGGAAACCTCCAGCTCTTCAGCGACCTTTTCAATCGGAGGCTCGGTACCGTGCTCCTGGATATACTCCTCTTCCACCCTGTCGATCTTTCTGCTTAACTCTTTCATATGAGCTGGTACTCTAACTGTTCTGGACCTGTTGGTAAGAGCTTTCAGAATCGCCTGTCGTATCCACCAGGTCGCGTAAGTGCTAAACTTGTACCCTTTTCGCCAGTCGAACTTCTCAATAGCCTTCATCAGACCGAGATTTCCTTCCTGAATAAGATCCAGAAAAGGCAAACCATAATTACGGTACTTTTTGGCTATGCTAATCACCAGGCGCAGGTTTGAAGATGCAAGCTTCTCCTTAGCTTGCTCATCGCCCTGTTCGATTCTCTTCGCAATTTCGACCTCTTCCTCTCGAGTCAACAGAGCTTCGTTGCCGACTTCGTCGAAATACCTTCTAATAGGGTTCTTCTCTTTATTTTTACCTTTCATTTTTTTGCTTGCCATATTGACCTCCATAGCCTAATATCTTTTTACGATAAATCGGAAATGATTAAGATGATGTTTAAATCAAAAGGTACCTGAAATCTCGGTAGAATAATATGCAAGTAAGAGGTAAAAGAATAAAATATAATTTGAAAACCTCGTAGGAAATCCCGCCGCCTGCTTATACGCAATCTTATTATATACTGTTTTGAAAATTTGTCAAGCAAAAAGAGAAAAGGTTTACCGTTAAGGACAATTACAAGCCTTAAAATCCCTGACATTGAAATAACAAGCACTTTTCCGTTACGATTCGGATAGCGTTTGTTACTGCAATACCAAACACCTTCTCGATTCCTGGAGGAAAAATGACCAAACAAAAACAAGAAACAAAAGACCTAACTAGACGCAGGT
>CAZWZR010000155.1:0-2075 GCA_964638365.1 uncultured Thermotogae bacterium
TCATCATGGTACTATCTAAGATATTGTTCTCCTAACTATGACAAAGCTCCATTTTAAACCCGTGTTTTCCCGCTATATCTTTAAAAAAGAACGTGATTATTACATCGCTTTATTTAACTTTGATAAATTCTAAAATCATTGTTAGTCCAAAGTCAGTGAAAAAGTTTGTACGGAGTACAGCTCGAGGAGCCAATCAGGTGCTCACAGTCCAGCCGAAGACGCGTATAAATAGAGGTGAGACGCGTCTTGGAAGTTATCGATATTGCGGAAGAGCAGTTGAACTCGGCCGACCAGGAGCGAGTCCTGGAAAAGTATGGCGATTACTTCGCCGAGATCAGGGATTTCGGCCCGAATGATCGGGACTACCCCGAGACTACCGGATGAAATTGTCGAAATACAGGGATCATCTCTTCAACTATTTCGGTCTTTAGGGGGCAGGTCCCAAAGAGGTCGGTTCCCTGTCCCTTTGATATGGGGTGAAAAAATGGTGGACGAAGACGAATCCAGCCGGCTGCGCTTAATAGATACTTACACCGATTTCGTCTCCTTCTGGAGAAGTGCGAGCGATTTATCGGTAGAGGGAAAGCTGAAAAAATGGCGCAGCGAGTACATGGCCAGGTATCCGTCTCTGCTGAGCAAACAGGTAAAAGATTACGAGAGCCGGGGATTCAACTGGCAAGAAGAAAGCAAGGAAAACGTCTTTCCTTATCTGGGAGAAAGGTTGCCGGAAATGGAGAGGGCCAGGGATAACCTAGTTGAACTCCTCCCCGTCGTTCATGAAAAGGCCCGGGACTTTTTTGGACAAGAGGCGGAGATCCTTGCCGTTATCTACGTCGGTATTGGCTGTGGTGCGGGGTGGGCGACCCGACTGAAGGAGGAGCCGGCGCTGCTTTTCGGCCTGGAAAACATAGCAGAATGCGGCTGGACGGACCGCCGCTCACTGGAGGGTCTTATAGCCCATGAACTGGGACACTTATTCCACGAAAGAGTCCGTGAAACCTCGGGCCTCGCCATGGGTGAAGGAGGCTATACAAGGAAGGAATAGCCAAATGGAGCGAGTTTAATGTACTCGAAAGAGAAAGCTGGTACGAAGCCCGTGGACTCAACCAGTCCGACTGGCTGATTTGGTGCAAGAGACACGAGGACTGGCTCGCGGAAGAGTTTTTACGGACGGTAGAAGATGAGGATTCGGCTGATAAGTTTTTCGGCTCCTGGTATGAGTTAAGGGGTTGGAAACAGACGGTTTATTTTGTGGGTTACCGGGTGGTGACCCACCTGCAAAAGAGGGAGTCAATTCAAAGAGCTGATCTTCTCAACCTGTCGAGCCCGGCGGAGAAGGTGAAAGAGGCGCTAGAATATTTGGGGAGAAGCCGATAAAAGGCGTTGCAGTTGACTGTTCCCGGGCCGGTTGGGCTGACCTTGGGGTCTCGTGTTCATAATCAGTGCTTGTTAAAACGGATCCGACTTTCCCCAGTATACAGTTTAAAAAGTTAATTGTTATAAAAAGGGATAGGTGAGGAGTTTTTGCGGAGAGCGATAGTAGAAATGAATCGCTGACAGCAAGATGAACAAATGAATTGGGGCCGAGGCGAGCCTCTACGGAGTATTTACACTATCAAACTAGACGAGCGAGGCTCTGAGAGTCTAACGGTCTGAGCTGAGGGAGGAGCTTTTCTACTTGCTCTATTAAACGGGATCTTCATCCTCGGTAGATCTGGGCGGAGGGCATTGTTACCTGCTTCCCCATTTAGAAGTGAATTTGCCCTTGAGTTCACTCTATGTGTTACAATCTCCATAGCTGAGAACAATACAAGGGGTTTATTCTAAATTGAGGACGATGAGGGGTAGCAATTGATGGACAATACCTGGTAGATTGTCCTCGAAAAAAATTCCTCATGGATTAGCTAAAAAACAGGAGGAAAAAAATGTACATCGGTGAGTTTGCCGAACGAACCGGTGAAACCCCCGAAACCTTACGATACTACGACCGGATTGGCTTATTAGTTCCAGAAAGGAAAGGGGGCAACCGCTGGTACCGTGAACAGGACCTGGAAAAACTAGACGATATCCGGGCG
>CAZWZR010000155.1:2085-4323 GCA_964638365.1 uncultured Thermotogae bacterium
ATTTAGATTTTACCCTGAATACGATTAAGGCAATCTGGCAGCTTGATCAGAGATTAGAAGAGGGACTGAAAGAAGGAATGTCCAAAGAAGAAGTCCTAGAAGAAGAAAAAGAGGCTATTGATGAATTGAAGGGTGTTCTAGATGACAAATACGAGGAACTTTGCAAACGGGAACAACGAATACGAAAGGCAAAAAACAAATTGAAGGAGATAAGAGGTAAACTCGAGCTGAGGGAGAACCAACCTGAGGAAAATTGAAGAACTTAAGCAGTTATATGCAAGGACGGCTGTGTAACAGAGTTAAGAAGTTATTGTAAAAAGGAAAACCCCCTCGGCGGATGCGATGAGGCAAAACTACGAACAACGTAGACCTAGAGGAAGTTTGGGCTCTTAACCGTCGATGGAACGGTGAGGGACTGCAATTATTATTCTAGATTGTTTCCCCAACCAAAGGGGGCACAAATGCTGGAGACTCTAGAAAACCGAGATTATCTGAAACTATGGTTGGCCCAGCTAGTTTCCCGGCTCGGTGACGGGATCCACGAGATAGCCCTGGCCTGGCTGGTCCTGGACCTGACGGGTTCGGCTCTCTCCATGGGAGTAACTCTGGCGGTAAGTGCTATACCCAATGTAATCTTCGGCCTACCTGCCGGCGTGGTTGTAGATCGGTTTTCTCGTAAGTGGATAATGGTCCTGTCCAACGTGGTTAGAACCTTCTTCGTACTCCTTATCCCGCTTGCTTCGCTGTGGGGAGTTCTGCAGCTGTGGATGGTTTACGCTGTGGCCTTTCTCACCAGTAGCGCGGAGGCTTTCTTTGGTCCGGCCAGAATGTCGGCCATTCCAAATATAGTGAAGGAACAAAACTTAGACCCAGCAAATTCACTGGTCCGAATGACCACGGCAGTCTCCTCTCTATTCGGGTTATCAGCAGGAGGAGCCGTTGTGGCCTTTTTTGGACCGGCAAACTCCTTTTACCTGGATTCGCTGTCCTTCTTCCTGTCTTTTGCTCTGGTCTCCTTTATCGTCCTGGAAGCCCGCCCTCGTGAGGGAATGGAGAACCTTGTAGAAGAAATGTTAGACAAGATCAAAGAAGGGCTCAGTTACGTGACCGGAGATCCCTTCATAAAGCGAATGTTGCTCCTTGCCCTGGCCCTCAACTTTATCTTGGCGCCGATCAACGTCATCGTCCCGTTTTTGGTAAAGCAAGTTATGGAATTAGGTTCCACGATCTACGGAGGAATGATGGCGGCTCTCTCGGGAGGAATGCTCATAGGTAGCTTGATCATCGGGAACTTCCAACTGCATAGAGGTAAAGCCATTGCCACCGGGATACTGGGGATAGGGACTGGGGTAACCCTATTCCCCGCCTTCTTCCTCTTGGGAGAAGGTATTCTTCTCCCTACCATCCTTTTGGTATGCTTGCTGGGTGCTTGTCTGCTGGGAATCGGAGCATCTAGCTCCTTTTCCAATATACCTATTAGCACCCTGCTGCAGAAAAAGACCGAAGATAGCAGAAGAGGGAGAGTAATGAGTATCTTCCACGTGGGGGCTACAGCAGCAGTGCCGGTCGCTTACGGTCTGGTGGGTAGCTTACTCGAGCAGGTCGGAGCCGTTCCGGTCCTGTTCGGGATTGGGGGCCTGACTCTACTTGGAGCGGGAGCCGTATTTAGTTCACCCCAGATCACGGGAACGGAGTGAATAATCCTAGTATATTTGATTTCTACACCGACTTTGTCAATCCCCTATAAGGGTTATGCAGGGCCGGTCCTTTAACCTGTCGCCATAGCAGGAATGCCTTTTCCGAACGCTGGTACTTGTCGAAGACCTGCGGGGAGAAAAGTTACCCGCTCTGTCTCTCAGTATCCTCAATTCCAGCCTGTCTACCCCTGGTTGGAATTCTCTTCCGGTAGTCGCACCTTACTTCGTTTTGCTCGTACTTTTGAGCCTTGATGTGTTCGGTCATTGCCTTTTCCAACAGTTCGTTAAAGACCGTCTCTAGAATGTACTTTAGCAGATCCTCTTCCGACTCGTCTCCTTGTACTTTTGAAAAGTCCGATCCAGTAGTTTATCTTCATCTTGAGGCATCGAGCAGT
Organism: uncultured Thermotogae bacterium; assembly: GCA_964638365.1. GTDB lineage: Bacteria > Bipolaricaulota > Bipolaricaulia > M55B111 > M55B111 > JAGXLP01. The sequence goes on from CAZWZR010000155.1 coordinate 4,178, forward strand.
TCCTCCTTTTGTTTTGTTGATTGTGTTAATTATATCATGAAGGAACTGTTTCGGTGCCTCAACTTATTTCTTTCCTTTTTAGAACTTTTACACATTAAATGCTACGGTATCCCAAATAAGTCGGAAACCGTTGTAATTTCAGCAAC
>CAZWZR010000156.1:0-4281 GCA_964638365.1 uncultured Thermotogae bacterium
GGTCAGGTCGTTCAGATGTTACTTAAACCGGGAGGAGATTAATATGCCAAAACAGAAAACACACAAGGGTATTGCTAAAAGGTTTAAGAAATCGAAAAACGGTAAATTGTCCCACAAGAAGTCCGGATACGGACATAAGCAGACGAAGAAGAGTCCAAGCAATAAAAGGGACGCGAGAAAAGACAAACAGGTAAAAGGGAAAACTGAGAAAAATCTGAAAAAACTTCTCGCCTCTTAGACAGGACGAGGGAGAGAGCGGTAAAACTAGCTTAAAACGTAATTCGGAGGTAAATTATGCCCAGGACGACGAGAGGCAATTCTAGACTAAAATCGAGAAAAAAGATACTGAAGAGATCCAAGGGTTTCTACGGCAAAAGAGGGAACTGCTATAAGATAGCAAAACAATCGGTGATGAAGGCGTTAAAGAACGCCTACATAGATAGACGGAGGAAAAAGAGGGACTTCCGCAGGTTGTGGATCACCAGGATCGGTGCAGCCTCCAGGGAGAGAGGTCTCTCCTATTCCAAATTCATGGGAGGGTTAAACAAGGCCGACGTCGAGCTGAACAGAAAAATGCTGGCCGATATAGCAGTCAGAGATCCTTCGACGTTTGACCACCTGGTGGACGTTGCAGAGGAAAACATCCAGAACTAGCGGATGAACCTCCAAGACTTAATCGCCAACCTCGAAGGTTACTGGAGGGAACAGGGGTGTCTGATACTTCAGCCCTACGACGTAGAAACTGGCGCTGGAACGTTTAACCCCGGAACTTTCTTTGGTTCTCTCGGTCCGGACCCTCTGAAGGTTGGTTACGTCGAGCCCAGCCGGAGACCGCCCGACGGTCGGTACGGCAAGAACCCGATCCGGGTTAGGCTTCACCATCAGTACCAGGTTATTTTAAAACCCCCGCCGGAGGACATCCAGGAACTGTACTTGCAGAGTCTGGAGCACCTGGGAATAGATCTCGGGGATCACGACGTGCGATTCGTCGATGACAACTGGGAATCTCCTTCTCTTGGAGCGCGAGGTACCGGCTGGGAGGTATGGATCGACGGGCTGGAAATCACCCAGTTTACGTACTTTCAGCGCGTTGGTAGCCTGGATCTGGATCCCGTCTGTGTCGAACTTGCCTACGGTCTGGAGAGGATAGCTACTTTCGTTCAGAATACGGAAAGCGTATACGATCTCGATTGGAATCAGGACCTCACCTACCGAAGGATATTTCAGGAAAAAGAGAGGCAGTTTTCTGCTTACAACTTCGACGTCGCCGGTGTCGAGGAGAACGAGAAACTATTTGAAATAGCCGAAAGGGAGGCAGAAAAGTCTCTGGAGGAGGATCTATACTATCCCGCTTACGATATGACGCTAAAAGCAGCACACTTTTTCAATATTTTGCTTGCACGAAACGCCATAAGTGTCACTGAAAGGGAAAAGTACATAAGCAGGATTAGAAAACTCGCCGAGAAAATCGCGACCCAATACGTCAACTCGCTGGAGGATACCCCCGATGAGCGAAGACCTATTGTTTGAACTCGGTACGGAAGATATTCCGCCCTCTTATTTACCCTCTATTGCCGAAAACTTTCGGGACGACGTGGGAGATCAGCTTGAAGCCGCTCGTCTAGGTTTTAGCGGGATTCAGCTCTACTATACGCCTCGTAGACTGGCTGTGAGAGTAGTAGATCTGAGTGAGGTGGGAGAGGATACGGTAGAAACTCACCGCGGACCTTCTAAGGATATCGGTCTCGACGAGGACGGGGATTACGATATACCTGCCGAGAAGTTCGCGGAAGGCCACGGAGCTACGGCGGATGATCTCTACCTGAAAGAAACGGACGAAGGGACCTATTTTTTCGTTGATGAAAGGATCAAGGGTAAAGAAGCCAGGAACTTCCTGCCAAAGATCCTGCCGGACCTCGTGAAAGACCTGGATCAACCGGAAAAAATGCGCTGGGACGATTCCTCGGTGAAGTTTATCAGGCCGATAAGGTGGGCGGTCTGTTTGTTTGGTGACGAAGTGATAGATTTGACTATTGGGAAGGTTAAAGCGACCAGGAATACCAGGGGACACAGATTCCATGGCGACGAAGAGGTTAAAATCGATGAAGCAAATAACTATGAGGACGTTCTGGAAGAGAATTACGTAATCTCCGATCCGGAGAGGAGAGAACAGATATTTCTATATCAAATAGAAAAAGTAACGTCTGAGACGGATGCTAAAAACCCAGCGGATCAGGAGTTTATAAATACTTTGATCAACAGCCTGGAATATCCCAGTGCCGTGCTGGGGAGTTTCCCCGAGGAGTTTCTGGAACTACCCAGGGAACTCCTGTTTAAAACTCTCACCGGAGAGGCCAGGCTTATCCCTCTGGTTGATTCCGAGGGGGAACCGGTCTCCTCGTTCGTTGGATTCCGTGATGGAACGGAAAAGGGAATCGGAGAAGTTAAAAAGGGTTATCAGTCGGTAATATACGCCAGGCTCCGTGACTCAAAGTTCTTCTTTGAACACGACAGGGAAAAACCGCTGGAAGAATACGTCGAGGAACTGAAAGACGTAACCTTCCAGGAGGATCTGGGCTCAATTAGGGATAAGGTCGAAAGGATAAGGAAGATTGCAGAGAGGCTCTCCCGAAAACTTGAGGGAGTAGATCAGGAACTCGTCGACCGGACCGTTTTGCTCTCCAAGGCTGACCTGGTTACCGAGGTAGTCGATGAATTCCCCTCCCTTGAAGGGACTATCGGCTCCCATTATGCCGAACTCGATGGCGAACCGGAAGAGGTCGTTCGGGGCATAGCTGGTCACTACAGCCCTGAGAAGGCTTCGGACGATCCCCCCGAATCCGAGACGGGTATAGTTGTGAGCATAGCCGACAAGCTGGATACTTTATTTGGCTCCTTTTTGATTGGCGAAGAGCCAAGCGGAACGAGGGACCCTTATGGCCTGCGGAGGAAAGCCGATGGAATTATTCGCACAATTATCGAGTCGGAGCTGGAGCTGGACCTGGTCGATTTAATCGAGTTCTCAGGTAGCCTATTCGATCTGGAAGGCCAGGAGAAAGCCCGTAACAAGCTCATTGATTACTTCAACGAGAGAACCGACCAGGTTCTTGAGTTGAACTACGAAGTTCCGTACGACGTAGTTGATGCCGTGGACCTCGGTAGAACCCTGGACGTCTACGATACTTATCTTAGGGCGACCAGTCTCCAGGAGTTCAAGGAGAGCCAGCGGATGAAGGATCTGGTCGATTCGTTTACCAGGCTGGTCAATATTACGGAAGGAGAAGAAGCAGAAGGTTTCGATCCCGAAGGATTCGAACTGGAAGCGGAGGAGGAGCTCTGGAAGGACTTATCTGAAAAAGAGGATAAGTTCGAAGAACTGATAGCCCGCAAGAAGTACGGTGATCTGATCGAAGAGCTGCTTGATCTGAAAGAACCGATCGACGCTTACTTTGATAGCGTAATGGTGATGGCCGAGGACGATCAGCTTCGAAAAAACAGGCTCGGGTTCCTGAACTATTTAAAGGAGCTTTTCTTTAAGGTGGGAGACCTCTCGAAAATAGTGACGGAATAACCCGGGGATTTTAAGCGGCTTATTTGCTTCCCTCTCCATCCTCTTCGTCCCGCCCGGGAACCGGGTCGAATCCCCCGGAGTTCAAAGGGTGGCATCGGAGAATTCTTTTGATTCCCAGAAAACCCCCCTTGAGCGGACCGTGTTCCTGAATTGCCCGCTTGCTGTATTCGGAGCAGGTCGGGTAGAACCGACAGGTATTGGGTAAGCCTGGAGATATGAACTTCTGGTAAAACCTGATTGCCGCCAGCAGTATTTTTTTCAAGAAACTCATTTCCTTTATGGAGCATCTCTTTTAAGGTTATTTAACTCGGGTAAAGTTTACCGCCTGAATGGGATAACTCAAGCCTTGAAGTGTTTCTCGCCCAACCTCTCGCGATTATGGGTAGTGGAGCGTTTTGTGTCAAAATTTAGCTTTGGAAATCGTTCGACAAAACCGGGGGCGATTTCCACGCCGGGGAAATCGCCCCTTCCGATCTCGGCCTCTCTCTATCCTTTCTTTATTTATAGAGGCGAAGAGAGGGCACCGAACCGAGAATTTTCCAGCGACGCGGCGCATATGTCTGACCGATCCAGCCCAGCAGTCAATCGAGCCAAGATTCTCATTACGACCAAGATAAGAGGATACACACGAATAATAATCAGCAATTCTTAAGGAAAGTATCCTCGATTGACTGCTGGGCTGGTAAGGGATATTTACATAACCGAATAGG
>CAZWZR010000157.1:0-4254 GCA_964638365.1 uncultured Thermotogae bacterium
CTGTCTCCTCGGCCACGATTCCGTAACCGGTTTTTTTCAGCTCTTCTATCAATATACTCTCTGAAGCCATATCCGCCTCAGTTACGGGACTTTCGTCCTCCTTTTCCTCTATGGCGTAATCCCTGTCGTAGTACTTCATGGCCTCCCTACCCGCTGTTCTCGTCAGATTGATAACTTTATCGTGGTACTCGTCCGGCTCTAGCAAGCTAAACTCCTCCTGGTTAATTCTAAGGTTAAGGTAGATTATGAAGTTCGTTAAAGCCCCGAGATTATATGAAACCAGGAAGGGAAAAGAAACGTTCAGTACGGATTTGAAATTGGGTTAGCGCCGGATTATTTCGTATAACCCTACTACCTTGGAACAAAAGGCAGATCATCGTTTTTTCTCTGTTGATATTGGAGCTTTTGCGGCACATAATCATGGAAAGTGGCTAGAAAAGGAGGTAAAAGTATGCCATGGGTGGAAGACGACTGTAAAGGTTGTGGGGATTGCCTGGACAGTTGTCCGGTCGAAGCCATAACCCTCGAAAACGATAAAGCAATAATCGACAACGTAATTTGCTCGAAATGTGGGGAATGTTTCGAGGCCTGCCCGTTCGACGTGATAAGGCCGAACTCCGAAAATCCCGATTTGCGCGGTGGTTTCAGGGATTCGAATAGATCTGTGCCCGGAGGAACCGGTCGTGGTTCGGGTCGAGGCAAGGGACGAGGCGGAGGCAACGGAAGGCCTTCGGAAAGAGGTCAGGGAAGAGAAAGGAGATAGAAGAAGCGATGAAACCGGTTGTTGCCTGCGGAACGAAAGACGGTGAGCAACTTTATTCCGAACATTTCGGGGAATCCCCGTATTTCCTGTTATACGAGCTAAAACAGGGTGAAGCCGATTTCCTCGAAAAGGTAGAAAACATAACCCTGGAAGAAGAGGAATCCGGGGTTAAATCACACGGTGATCCGATCAAAGCCAAGTCCATTTCCTCCCTTCTAAAAGCGGAATCAGTCAACATACTGCTGGCTCATCAGATGGGGCCGAACGTCGTAAAAGTCAGCAAGAACTTCGTCCCCGTCATTTCCAGAGAGGTCGATATAGAAAAGGGGTTACAATTGGTGCTGGATAACCTGCATCTAATCGAGCGGGAGTGGCGCAAGGGCGAAAAGAGAGAGCACCTCGTTCTCGGGGACTAGCTTTTTAACAATTTAATTACAATGAAAGAAGTGGTACCAGACACGCTTTGGTCAGCTAGAGAATTCCTCAAAACCTGCTATTACCGGTATTGACTTATCCCGAGTTCTTTAAGTTAAACCGGCACGGACCGATCGCATTGATCGTGAAAGGGTTGCTCTACAAGGGCAAAAGTTGGACTCCCATTAGAAAGTGGGAAGGAGAAATATGTCTAAAATATTAATCGTGGGTAACGGGGTCGCCGGTGATACAGCTGCCAGACAGATCTCAGCCGGAGACGAGGATATCTCTGTCGAGATCCTTACTTCGGAAAGTTACCCCTTCTATCAGCGCACCAGGGTAGGCGACGTTATAAGCAACCAGGCGGACCCGAAGGACCTGGTTCTTCACGATCAAAACTGGTACGCCGGTCGAGGTTTGGACCTGCACATGGAAACCACGGTAGAGAAAATCGAACCGAAGAGCAATTCACTGTACACTTCCAGCGGAAGTAAATTCAGCTATGACGAACTCTTATTGGCTACGGGGGCAAAACCCATACTTCCGCCTATTGAAGGTCTGGAAAAAGACTGTGTATTTACACTTCGCACGCTTCAGGACGCAATTGCGATTCGTTCTCGGCTCCAGGGAACGGAACGTGCAACCGTGATAGGTGGAGGTCTGCTCGGACTGGAAACTGCCGCTTCTCTGGGGGAAATGGGAATCGAAACCACTGTCGTCGAAGTCCTACCTTTGCTGATGAGCAAACAACTGGATAAAGCTGGCTCGGAGTTCGTCCAAAGTCGGCTGGAAGAGAAGGGAATACGGTTCCACCTGGATGCAGAGGCCCGGAAGATAGATAGGGAAAAAGAGGTAAAGAGAGTATTTCTTGACACCGGAGAGGTAATCCCGGCGGAGGTAGTCATCGTCTCCGCGGGTGTCTCACCTCGAACGGATCTCGCAGAAGGAGCAGGTCTGGAAACGGATCGGGGGATCGTCGTGGACGAGAACCTTAGAACAAGCGACGAAGACATCTATGCAGCCGGAGATGCAATTGAACAATTCGGTACTTGTTACGGAATATGGCCTCCCGCCCGCGAGCAGGGCCAAATAGCTGGAAAAAACCTGAACGGTGAAGAGCTGGAATACGACGGAAGCCTGGATTATTATAAGCTAAAGGTCGCCGGTATAGACCTGATATCCGCAGGTACCCGAAAAAAAGGGCGTGCTGGTGAGGTAATCACCAAACAGGATACCGAGAAACTGACGTACAAGAAGTTCTACCTGGACGACGAGGGTAGACTGATCGGGGCGATACTGGTTGGTGACGGACAATCCCATTCCACAGTGCTAAACGGGCTCAGGGGAAGTCAGGACTTCAATCAATTAAAGGCTGACCTGGGGATATAAACTGGTGTTCCAGGTTATTTATTCCTTACTGGATTTGCAGATGGACATGGAAAGCACTTTTCCCGAGAGGTGTTGAGAAAGTGACCAGCGAGGCAAACCCTCCTAAAAGAGCGTTAAAATTCCCTGCATCCCCGATAAGAAAGCTAAACCCGCTGGCCGAGCGGGTCAAAGGGGACGGAGTTCACGTCTATCACGTAAATATTGGACAGCCGGACATCCATACCCCGGACGAATTCATGGAAGGTATTCAGAAAGCTGACATCGACGTACTGAGCTACAGCCCCTCGAAAGGCAAGGGGGAAACGCTCGAAGCACTGGCCGGATATTATGGCGATCATGGAATTGACCTGGAACCGGAAGAACTAATGGTAACTACGGGGGGCAGCGAAGCCGGGGTATTCGCCTTCTATACAACCCTGGAAGCTGGTGCAGAAGTGCTAATACCCGAACCTTTCTACACCAACTACCGAGGCTTCGCCCGGATGACCGGAGTCGACATTAAGCCCATTCCGACTGAAGCGTCGGAGGATTTCAGGCTGCCGGAAAGAGACGAAATTGAGAAACTTCTTACGAAAAAATCCGGTGCTATTCTGTTGACTAACCCCAGCAACCCGACAGGCAGGGTGTATTCGAAAGAGGAGTTGCAGATGGCAGGAGAATTAGCCCAGAAACACGACCTCTTCCTTATCACGGACGAAGTCTATCGTGAGTTCGTCTACGGCTCCAACGAAGCAATTAGTTCCCTGGACCTCGACGGTTTAGAAAGCAGGACGGTAATGATCGACAGTATCTCCAAGAGATTGAGCGGTTGCGGGGCAAGGATCGGAACCCTGGCCAGCAGAAATCAGGAGGTCATGGATTCTGCCTTAAAATTGGGCCAGGCCAGGCTTTCTCCCCCGACGATGGGCCAGCTCGGCTTGACGAATTACCTAAACTCTTCGGCTTACCCTTCTGCAATCGATAAGATGATCGAGCGCTATGAAAAACGAAGAGACGTGCTCGTGGAGAAACTGAGTCGGATAGATGGAATAGACTACGGGGAGCCGGAAGGTGCTTTTTACCTGATGGTTAGTCTTCCCGTCGAAGACGCGGAGGATTTCGTACGCTGGATGCTTAGCGATTTCCGTGATGACGGCGAAACGGTGATGATGGCACCCGGCGAAGGTTTCTACCAGACTCCGGGAAAGGGGGACGACCAGGTAAGGCTAAGTTATGTCCTAAATCAGAAAGAACTCGACAGAGTCGGAGAATTGTTAAAAAAGGGATTAGCCAGGTACAGAAGCGTCAACTAAGGTTAACCCCAGGAATTCAGGGAGTCAAGAGCCCCGCCCTAAGGGACGGGGCTTGTAGAAAAGCTTTTTTAAACAGTTTTTTCGGTCTTTTACAAACCAAGACCCAGCAGTCAATCGTCCAGCACTCAATTCGGAACTTGTGTTATATTTGTTCCTAGTACAATTGAGCAGGGCGAATTGAGTGCTGGAGGACCAAAACAAGCTGATTCAACACCAGGGCAAGCCCTGGGGCATTCACAGCTATTATTGGTAAACATCTGACCCCTGGCTCCTTAGCCATTCAACAAGTGACTTTTCTATATTCTCGTCGGCTAGAAATTTCATTCAAGATTTAAGTTTGTCCGGTAGAGAGATGTAGTTCTTCGGTACTGACGGAATCGGCGGCATACTGGAGAG
>CAZWZR010000158.1:0-4237 GCA_964638365.1 uncultured Thermotogae bacterium
TCGGTATTTCTCAAACTGAACGAGACTTGCTGTATATAGAAAGATTTAAAAGATATTAATAAAGGAAGAAAGATCTTGCAAACGGATATCCGGAAATCCTTAGAACCACGCGATATTGCAAGAAAACGCGTTAGCCCCCTACACTGGCACCTTAGTTGGTGCTGGTATGGCGATGTTTTTAGACCGCTCCCTTCTCACCCGGCGGGCCCCAATGGCCGCGGCGAGTTTTCTGGCTCTAAGATCATCCTTGCCTATGTTCCTGAAATGACTGGTATGGATCCACCGCTTCCTGTCCAAAGTAAATATTGCGTAATAAAGTACAGGGACCCAGCTATAAAGAAAAGCGGGAAATAGAGGGACGTATTTAAAGGTATTGTTCGGCAATCTATCAAGAAGGTAGACGGAGACTGGCAATATGAAAGGCAGCAGAGGGAAAATGATCCCGAATATTTCCACATTGGATAAGATGTAGGTAAATATGGGCCCGAAAAATAGACCGGGTAATACCCACCTTAAGACGTTCACCAGAAAGTAAAACATTATGAAAGGCGTCTGGAATAAGCGTATGCCCCCGTCTAACTTGACCAGGCTCCTCTCCTTCACTGCCTGATACAAAAGCCTGGGAACGTAATTCCTTATAACGGACATCTGTCCCCGGGCCCAGCGCAACCGCTGTCTAAGGCTGGCAAAAAACGTCACCGGCTTTTCGTCAAATACCCTCGTTTCCCGGGTAAAAGCCGTTTTTATATTCCTGTAGAGGGCCTGGATGGAATACTCCAGGTCTTCCGTCAGGGTCTTCGTATTCCAGCCGACCTCTTTCAGGGTGTCGGACGAAATACACATGCCCGTGCCCATCAGTACCCCGGAGAGCCCAAAGTTATAGCGAGACAAGAGGGTAAAACGATCGTTTATCCAGAACATCATCGAAAAAGTGGCAGTTACCCAGTTATCGGAGGGGTTCTTGGAATCGACGTAGGACTGGATGAGCTTTTCCCCGTCGAGCAACCGGGAATTCATTACCCGAAGGAAGTTTTCTTTTACCAGGTTGTCCGCGTCAAAGGACACGACGGCGTCGTAATCACTGCTTCCGTCCAGGAATCCGGCCTTCTCGAAGCCGTGTTCTAACGCGTAACCTTTTCCTTTCTCTTCCTGGTTCGTCCGCTCCAGCACGTTGACGTCGTACCGACGTGCTATTTCCGCCGTATTATCCCGACAGTTATCGGCAATTACAAAGACGTCGTAAAGGTTTGAGGGGTATTCCAGCTGACGCAGGTTCTTCAATAACTTTGATATGACCTTTGCTTCGTTGTGGGCGGGGACAAATACCGCGAACTTGTTCTGCGCCTCGTCTTTTACCTCGGTATCCTTATTCCCAAAGACATCGTTATCAAATAGACCAAGGGCAACAAAGATCAGAAAATAAAGGGAATAAAGGAGCAATACCCCATCGATCAAATAATTTACAACCATCATTTTCATCCCCCTCCTCCCAGGATCCGGTATAAACCAGATCCAGAAAACATTCAATACGATACCATAAACTGGTATCAAGCAAACCCATCTTTAACACAGAACCATTAACAGACTGGTTTCATTTTTCTTTTGGTTTCTAATTGTTTCCAAGTCTAGATTAACTTAGTGGTAACTGAATGTCCAGCCCCTAATGCGATCCAGGATACTTCAATGTTCGGCGACTTCCATGGATCTGAACCTCCACCAGCTGAGCAACCCGAAGCCCGCCAGGTAGCCAGCTATAACGGGAATCAATACTGTCAACGAAGGAGGAGACGCACCGATAGCGGAAGTAGAGTAAGGGCTACCTCCGGGGAAAAGCTGGCTAACTACACCGGAAGAAGCCTGATAGACGAAGAAATGGTAGAAGTTCTCTATCATGCTTTGAAAACCCGGAATACCGAATATTATCCCCTCAAGGAAGTAGTAGGCCAGAGTCAGACCGATTCCCATGGCCGTGCTCTTGCTCCAGAGGGTTATGGTCCCGGCAAACATAAACCAGCTAAACCATATAGCAATAACCAGGGAAAAAGCTCGCAATACGAGCCAGAATCCCGGAGCTGAATAGGCTATATTGCCTTCGAGGAATCCGAGCGAAAAGCTAATGACGTGGCCCGCGGCAAAGCCAACCACGAGCCAGACCAGGAGAACCGCTAGTACGGCCAGCAATTTGCCGACAAATATCCTGTTCCTGCTCCTTCGCTGGGTAAACCTCGTCTCGTACGTCCTCCAGGAAAACGGAGAACCAAAAAACAGACCTCCAAATATCGCAGCCAGGAAGATCCCGTTATCCCCCAGCTGGTACAACGTATATTCGACTACCTCTCCAGGAAAGAGGAAATTCCTGGGTAGTTGGCCGTCGGTGAAAAAGTAGACCATCAAATAGCCCAGGGCGAGAAAAGCAAGCAAAACGGCGAGAATGACCCAGCTGGCCTTTCTCTTCCCGGTCACTTTCAATTCTGCTTTAAACAGACTACTCAACGTGACCCTCCTCTTCTCCCGTTAGTTCCATAAATACGTCCTCCAGGGAACGTTTCCTTTTTTCGACTTCCTGAACTTCAACACCCTCCGCAGCCAGTTCGCTCAGAATGTCCGAGCTCCGATCCGTCGGACACTCAACCAGCGCTTTTCCCCCCTGTACATCCACGCTCTCGACGTAGTCGATGTTACCAAGTACGGTACCGAGGCGGTTCATTTCTTCTTCGTCCGCAGTTACCACCACGCCACTTGTTTCTGCCAGCAACTCGGATACGGGACTTTCATCTATCAACCGTCCCTCCTTAAGTACTCCCACCCGCGAACATACTTCCTGAACTTCGTTCAACAGATGGCTTGATAGGAAAACGGTCTTACCTTCTCCACCCAGCCTCTCAATCATCTCTCTTACTTCGACCCGACCCTTCGGATCCAGTCCGTTCGTGGGTTCATCCAGAATATACAGGTCAGGATCCTTGATATAGGCAGATGCCAGAGCCAGCCTCCTTCTCATGCCGGCAGAGAAGTTGCTGAACTTCAAGTCAGCTTTTTCTTTCAGCCCAACCAGTTCCAGGCCCTCCTCCACGGTAAGATTATCCCCGGGGCTCAAAAGACTTCTGAATAACTTCAGGTTTTCCCGCCCCGATAAGTGGGGATAAAAAGAGGGATCACCCAGCACGGAACCAATCCGTGGTAGCACTTCGGAGATGCCGGCCGAAACGTCCGATCCGAACACTTCGACCCGACCCTCCGTCGGGGAGATCAGGTCGAGAACCAGGCGAATGGTAGTAGTTTTACCGGCACCGTTAGGCCCGAGAAAACCATAAATATCTCCTTCTTTAACGGTAATGTTCACATCGGATAGAGCCATGACGTTTTTGTACCGTTTGGTCAGACCTTTAGAACTGATTACTTCCATCCCATCCTCCTCCGAGTACTTTTTCAAGAGCTTTGCGTGTCACTTCTAACACCACAGGAATACTCGTAAATCGAAGACCCTATTCTCCGGGGATAACTTTAGAAAATTTAGGATATCTTTACCAGGTTATAAACCTTTTTTTCCTTTCAGGAACTAAATTTGAAAACTTATCTAAGGTCAAGCTTTACGTTAATCCAGATCAAACTTTTACTTAATTTAGATCATTTATACCAGGAATCGTAACCACTAGTTTGTTTTTAAATACGGTTCCGGTGCAGATCTGAAATTTAACCCTTGATCAGACCCCTTTTGAGTAGCGCATCTGAATGTCTGTCATTGAAACCAATCGTGACTCCAGGCTGGTTTATTTGGCGGAACCCCTTATACTTCTAGGGTGAAAAACCAATTGATACCCGGTTTTAGGTGATAAAAATGAGAAAGTACCTTGGTTTACTCTTGATAATTGTAGGGTCTTTGATTTTCCTCGCCAATTTTTTTCCTGATTACGGCATCTATCTATCCCAGCTCCAGGTAATAACGTCCGTACCTTTCTGGGGTGTGGTTTTCGTACTTGCAGGCGGGTACTTCGCCCTGAAGAACGAGAAAGCAAAGGCCGGACTTGGCGTACTTCTGGTCTTATTTGTAGTAGTATATCTGCTCGGGGCAGCCGGCGGGGCGCCGTCTATAGAAATCGGCGGCTGGACCTTCCCGTCGTTTTTTAGCGGGGGCAAAAAAACGGCAGGTGAAGTCCGGACCATGGGGAAGTACGAAGCTTCCCAGTTAGAAATTAGTGATATAGCGGCAAAAATCGTTTTGTCCGAAACCGATGGA
>CAZWZR010000159.1:0-4214 GCA_964638365.1 uncultured Thermotogae bacterium
CAGGTCGATTTCCAGACTCCGGAGGTCCCGGTTATTTATCCCGATCATGTCGGCTTCAGTCTCCAGAGCGTTCCGGTATTCCGTCAGGTTATTTACCTCCAGTAGCACCTCCAGCCCGATTTCACGGGCGTGATTAATTGCCTCATCCAGTTTGAACCTGGTATGGTCCCGCTCGAACAGCCTGTATATTAACAGGACTGCATCCGCCCCGGTTTTCTTTGCCGCTTCGATCTGGGAGGAGTCCAGAACGAAGTCCTTCATCAGGGTCGGAACCCCGGAGCCGGATACGGTCTTCAGGTAGTCCAGGTTCGAGTTGAAGTGGTCCGGATCCGTCAAAACGGAGAAACCTGCCGCGCCACCCTCGAGATAAAGTTCTGTCAGTTCCACGGGATCGAATTTATCTTCCATTAAGTTCCCCTGTGAGGGGGAGGCGGGCTTTATCTCGGCGATTACGGGGTCTAGCTCCGCCGCCCTTATTCCGTGAACGAAAGTTTCCTCTGGAGTGGGGGTAACCGAGAGATCTTCAACCTTGTAATAGCCGGCTTGGAGGCGTTCTTTGGCGGAACTGACCAAACTATCCAAAGTATCGTTCATCGTTTTTCCACTCCGGGAGTTTTGTCTTCCAGTCTCTTTATTTTTTCGGAGTCCCCGGTGGTGGCTATAAAGTCCGCGGTCACGCGGTAAGCCCGGCCGGATTCTATGGTTTCCTCTGCAACCTTTATCCCCTCTTCTATCGAATCAGCTCTTCCGGCTACGTAGATACCGGCCCCGGCGTTGAGCAGGACGATGTCACGCGGGGGGCCGGTTTCTTCTCCGGTTAGAATTCGCAGTGCCAGACCGGCGCTTTCGCCGGGAGGGAGATCTCCTATCTCCCCTGCCTCGACTTCCGGTAGGCCAAAGTCTCCGGGATGAATCTCGTAATGGTCGATTCTGCCGCCGTCTAGCTCTCCCACGTAGGTACTCCCTGCCGTGGATATCTCGTCGATTCCCGGTTCGCCGTGAACTACGAGGGCCCTGTTTACCCCCAGCCTGTTCAAAACGCGGGGAAACTTTTCGACCAACTCGGGGCCGTAAACTCCCATAAGGTGCCGGTCTGCGGAAGCGGGATTGGTTAAAGGTCCGAGCAGGTTGAAGACGGTTCTAACCCCCAGTTTTCGCCGCGGCCCGGCGGCGTGCTTCATCGCTGGATGGTGGTTTGGAGCGTAAAGAAAGCCGAGCCCCGTTTCCTCTATCGAGCTCTCAACCTGTTCTGGCTCGGCATCGAGGTCTACTCCGAGGGCCTCGAGAAGGTCCGCGCTCCCGCTCTGACTGGTATTTGACCTGTTGCCGTGTTTGGCCACGGGAATGCCCGTGGCGGCGACCAAAAAGGCGCTGATCGTCGAAATATTAAAGGTCTTTACCGAGGAACCCCCCGTGCCGCACAGGTCCATTAACTCACCTTCTACTTCGGGTTCTATCCTCACGCTTTTCCCCCTCATTATTTCCGCAAAGGCAGCTATTTCTTCAGGGGATTCACCTTTAGTCCTCAGTCCTGCCAGTAGTGCACCGATGCCGGCTTCAGTCGCCTCTCCACTCATTAGTTCCTCCATAGCTGACCGGGCCAGATCCGGTTTCAGCGTATCTCCGCTGGTAACTCGTTTAATGGCTTTCGTCATGGTTTTCATCTTTCATCACTCCTAGAAAGTTCTTCAGTATGATTTTTCCGTGGTCGGTCAGGATCGATTCCGGGTGAAATTGGACCCCGTGGATCGGGTAGTTTTCGTGACGGACACCCATGATCTCTCCTCCCGGAGTCCTTGCAGTCACTCGGACTTCCTCTGATAGAGAGTCGGGCGCTAAGGCCAAAGAGTGGTAACGGGCCGCGGTGAACGGGTCGGGCACCCCGGCGAAAACGCCCTGGCCGTCGTGGCTGATCCGACTCGTCTTGCCGTGGAGGAGGTCGCCGGCCGGTTGAATCCCCCCGCCGAATACCACCCCAATTCCCTGATGACCGAGACAGACGCCCAGAGTCGGAACGGACGGGGATAGTTCCCTTAGCGCGTTTAACGATAGCCCAAAATAGCGGGTATCATCCGGGCGGCCGGGTCCGGGGGAAATTACCAGGCCTTCGGGTTTCAGGTTTTTCAATTCTTCGAGCTCCAGTCCGTCGTTTCTGAATACCAGCGGGTCACGACCGAGTTCGCCAAGGTACTGGACCAGATTGTAGGTAAAGGAATCGTAGTTATCTATTACCACGAGTTTCTTCCCGCGAATGTTATTCGACTCCATCGGGACCACCTCCGGATACGGCACTCTTCATGGCAGCGAGCTTGTGGTTGATTTCCTCCCATTCTGCAGCCGGATCGGAATCGGCCACGATACCGGCGCCGGCCCTGAGGGTGAGGCGGCGAGCATCGGTGAATAGGCTCCGAATCGTGATGCAGGTGTCGAAATCGCCGGTGAGCGATAGGTAGCCGACTGCCCCCGCGTAAGGCCCCCTTCGGCTAACTTCCAGTTCGTCTATCAGTTCCATGGCCCGAACTTTCGGGGCTCCGGAGACCGTACCCGCCGGGAATACTGATTCGAATCCGTCCAGAGCGGTTCTGCCGCTTGCTAGCTGACCCGTCACTTTGGAGACTATGTGCTGAACGTGGCTAAATTCCCTGACCTCCATGAATTGCGGGATGTCAACAGTTCCGTAATCAGCTACCCTGCCCACGTCGTTCCGGGCCAGGTCGACGAGCATGTTGTGCTCGGCTCTTTCCTTGTCGTCCGACAGGAGGTCCTTTTTCAACTCGTTTCTCTCCCGTTCCGAATTTCCCAGTGGCCTGGTTCCGGCTATCGGGTAGGTCGTGACTTTTCCGTCGTTGACCGATACGAGTTTTTCCGGGCTCGAGCCGATGATCCGCTTATCTCCGAATTTAAGGTGGTACATGTATGGGGAGGGGTTGATCTCTCGTAATTTTCGGTACGCCTCGAAGGGGTCGCCGTCGAACTTGCCGGTTAGTTCCCGGGACAGGACCGTCTGATAGATGTCACCCGAGTAGATGTAATCCCTGGCCTCCTTTACTGCTTCGGTGAATTCTTCCTTTTTGAAGTCCGATTTCAGTTCCCTTAATTCCAGCTCTGAATTTTCTCCCCCGGGAGAAGAGGCCAGGCGCTCTCGGAGCTGGGAAGAACGGTCTCTGGTGTAGGAGAAGTACGTGAGGGTGTCCTTTTGGGAGTTATGTATCAGACCGTCCAGGTAGAGTCCCGCCTGGAGTTCGGGAAAGGACCGCCCGGAGTTCCCCTCGGGGAGGTCTTCCACGTACCTGATTAAATCGTAACCGGTATAACCGACAAGTCCGCCGAGGTATTTTCCTGGATCAGGGGTGGAATATTCTTCGAAACTCTCCTCCAGGTTTTTCAGATGGAGGAGCGGGTCCCGGGTTTCCTGACTGATCGTGCCGTTTACTTTAAGAGTACCTTCGTTAAACGAAAGGACTGCCCGAGGGTTAAAGCCTATAAAGGTATTTTTGGCAAGTTCTTCCGGCCCGGCAGAGCTTTCGAGGATGAAACTATTTTCGAACTGCTGGTAGAGCCGGCTATAGATTTCAAATGGATCGTTTATCTCCCAGTCGAGACGCTTACGGGTGAGAGTTAATTTCCCGTTGGTTGGGGGAAGGTATTGCTGGAGAAGGTAACGGTTAGCTGTCTCGGATGGTTTGGCCGAGCCAAACCCGATCACCTGAATTATTTTCGATTCGTTCTTTCATGCTACACCTCCGATGTAGTAAATATGAATAAGTTATAAATAAGTTGAGGAAGCAAAATAAAAAACTACGGGTAAAAACACCCATAGTATTATCAGCAGCCGAATCGGGGAAGTATATATTTGAAAATTCCCCAATCCTTAGTTTTGCCAGGACCAGAAGTTCATGCTATAGTTTCTCTGTCTCGTTTCCGGTATGCTCACCCCCGATTTGAACTCGAACATAAATAAAAACTCCTTTTTAGTTGATTGGCAAGGATTATAATCGGATGGCTTCCGATTATCAAGTTTAGTCGCAATATATCAAAAGACGTAAACCAAGTTCTTCCGCCCTCACCAATGCAAATTGACTATCGGCTAAAAACCCTGGTGAAGCCTAGCTTATGTGTGTCTGAAGGTTAGTAAGAAGTATAAGGTACTCACTTCTTTCATCAATGACCGAAATTCTTTTCTATCACTAATAGTCTCTTGAACTTTTCCAACA
>CAZWZR010000160.1:0-4136 GCA_964638365.1 uncultured Thermotogae bacterium
AGCTAGCCTGCCCCGGTGCACCCATGGCGCTGCTGGAGCTAGATGAAGTCCTGTGGCTAGTCTGCCATAAGACGGAATGGTTGCTGATCCGGGCTGAATCCGACCACTGAAAACCGGTCGAGGGGTTAGTACAGAGGGTTACCTGTAACCTTCCGTGCTCTGCCAGCTTCACGGATTTCCTTACGTCCTTCTTCATTTTAAACTCGTCACAGGAAACCTTTACCTTGACCGGAGTAAGCTTCCCCATATCGTTCTGCGCAAAAACGTTAGAGCCGAATCCAACAAATACCAGGGTAAAAGCAACAGCTACGAGAAAAAAATTGCTCGTTTTTCTCATTTCAGTCACCTTCCTTTGGGTTTCAGGTTCTAAATCTCAATTTGTCCTTTAGTTATAATGTTATCCTAGCAATAAAATCCGTCAGGCTAAGACCCCTGCCCCAGCACTTCTACGGAATCTCCGAGGTAATTTTGTATATACGTCTTCTGGATAATCACTATTATCGTAATTGTCAGCGGGGTGGCGATGATTAACCCCGGAATCCCCAGCAACAGACCGATAACGACCTGGGATGTCAATAACACCACGGGGGAAAGCGAAACCGCCCTCTTTTGAATTAACGGGGTAACTACGTAACCCCCAATCGAGTGAACGACGATAAATATGATGGCAACGGGCACCAGCAATAGAACGTTCTCTATCAAAGCCACCATAAACGCGGGAATCACCGCAACTATTGGCCCTAAAAAAGGTACAAAGGCCATCAAACCTGCCAGTAATCCCAGTGCAAGCGAGCTTGGAATTCCGGCAACCACCAGTCCAACCGTGGTCAAAACTCCGACGGTTGCCATAGCAACTAACCGGCCGACAAGCCACCTCCGCAGGGCGGTACCAATCGAAGTCATAGTATCCCTGACCTCGCTCCTCCGGGAAGGTGGAAATAACTTGATGAACCCATCTACGTACATTTCTGGGTTCAAAGAAATATAGACCCCGGCAACTATTACGAACGCAACTGAAACTACGACCCCTGCCGTCTCGGAGAAAAACCCCGTTAAATTACCTATTACACCGCTGCCCAGGGACCAGAGCTTCTCCGTCTCCTCCGTCAGCGAAAGAAGTGACCTTCCCCAGGCCGTATTATTCAGTAGTCCCTTCAGATCTTCCTCAGCCTGGGGCAGCTTCTCTTGAATAACGACGACCTCCCTGGCTACTCTATTGCCCATGAACCAGCCGCCAAGGACCGAAACCACCAGAAGTGTCACGATTACGCCGATGACACCAGCCCGGTATGAGATGTCGATTTTTTTTCGTACTAACTCCGTCAATCCATTCAGGAGGACGGCAAGGAGAACCCCGGCATAAAGCGTCACCAGGATGTGAAGGAGTGGACTCGCAAGGGTAAAGAGCATTCCAAGCAGGACAATAGTACCAAAAGCTACGATAAACCGCTTGAGGGACCTAAATTCCTTCACAAAATTCCCGTCCACCGGAACCACCTCGCTTCCTGCTAACTGCTGGATTTAATCCCCCTGCCAGTAATACCGCGGTAAACGGCTTCTATCAAGAAGGAACCTCCAATCATTCCTATTAACACAAATATATCCCATAACTCGCTCGCCCCGTGCCATACGAGCGCAGCAAAAGCCAGCGAGCATACCACCGCACCAATTGCGGGAAGCCAGCGAACGCTATTCGTTTTATCGTAGAGCTTGAAGTTTGCGACGTTGACAAAGACAAATATCAACAGGAAACCGGCACTGCCCATAACTGATATGCTGGAAATATCGAGCGTATTAGCAACGAGCAAGCCAAGGCCGGCCGTTAAAAACAGACCTTCAAGGGGCTGATCCCAGATCTTATCTTCGAGCATTTTCGGAAGTTCTCCGTCCTTTGCAATTATGTAGCTGACCCTGGAAGTGGAGTAGAGAGTGGCATTGATTGCGGAACTGGTTGAAAGAAGTGCTGCAATCGCTATTATAATGAATCCGAGCTGGCCCATTACCGGCTTAGCCGCTGCTGCAAGTGCATAGTCCTTGGCACTCACTATCTCACTTACCGGGAGATTAGCTACGGTAGTAAAGGAGATCGCAATATAGAGCAAGACGGTGAACCCGACCGCCGTGAAAAAGGCTCTGGGGAGGTTTCTATCCGCGTCTTTGACGTCTTGAGCCGCGTTCGCCATCAGTTCAAATCCTTCATAACCGAGGAATATTATCATCCCGCCGGCCAGCAGGCTCGGCACGCTTGTCCAGTTTCCCGGCGCCAATCTGGCAAAATCCAGGTTAAGGGCTCCGACCCCGACAAAACCTATCAATATGGTTAATTTTACTCCTACGATGTACTCTTCCGCCTCGCCAACAAGCTTTGAACCCAGACTGTTTAAAACGGTAAAGAAGATCATTACCGCGGAGATGAATACGTGACGCAGGACCGGTTGAGCGGATTCCGGAAAGAAGCTAGCGGCGTAACCGCCAAATGCGTAAGAATAGAGAGCGAGCATTATGACGTAGCTGATCCAGAGAAGTACGTTTAAACCACCGGTAAAGATTCCTTCACCGAAACCTTTGACGAGGAACTCCACGGTGCCACCCTCGCTGGGAAAAGTCACCGACAGCCTTGCGTAAGAATAAGATGTTATAAGCGCAATAATGCCGGCAATTGCAAACGCAATTGGAGTACCGCCGCGTCCGAGCTTAACTGCCAGACCGAGGACCGCAAAGATCCCCCCACCAACCATGCCTCCAATCCCCATAGCTGTAACGGAAAGAAAGCTCAGTGAACCTTCCCCACCACTCGAAGAATTCGACATAAGTTATCACCTGGTAGTAGAATTTTATATTGCTGGTAAAAACCATCGATTTGAGGTTGAGAAAACTTGCTTATTCGGTCAGTTTATTCTTTATCGATTCCTTCACCCCCGCGAAATCGTATTCGTTTTTAGAGAAGGCGTTTTCCGCACCATCTATCCTTCCCTTGAACTCTTCCGAATTCGTCACTCTGATACCGGTACTATTACCCTTAAAAGAGTTCTTCTCAGCAACAAGAACTGAAGCACCAAGGAGAGATATTCCGTTCACGTTGTTCGTAATCCTGTTACCGGTAGCCTCAACCCGAGCTGACGAAGATAATGCCACTCCATCTTCCTCGTTATCGTGAATATCGTTGTTCGTCAGAGACCCAAGCGAAGAACCCGCGACCTGCAACCCGCTCCTCCCGCTGTCCGATATTTCCGTTAATTCGATGTCAGCTGAAGAAGAGCCGGCAAGCAAAACGTTTGCAACCTGATTGCCGGATACCAGACTTGACCTCACTTCAAGCTGCGCCGTGTCGACGAGCCGTAGCCCACTACCGCCGTTGTTCTTGACCTCGCTCCGCTCGAGCACCAGTTCCGCCGAATCCCATAAACCTGCACCTTCCTCCGAGCTACCTTCAATAGTCGACTGGCAGGCTCTCATCCTGGCATTGCCCCCTAAAACGACCCCGGTACCGCCCGAATCAACTATTTTGATTCCCTCCACTTTGACCTCCGCTTCACTAACAAGCGAAAGAACCGGGGCTATTGTATTCTCGGGATTTATTTCAGGCCGGCCTTCAACTGCCTCTATATTTATCTCCTTATCAATTACCACATGACCCGAGATCCTTCCATCCAGATAAATAGTGCCGCCTGCTTCAAGTGCGTCCACAGCGCTCTGAAGGTCCGAATAATTTTCATCCGGCAGGGTAATCTCTTCTTCTCTCTCCGGGTTCAACTTTTCACGGAGGTCACCTGAAAGGTCCCCAACTAGATCAACGGAGTTCCCCGAGATCTCGTTTTCGGAAAAGTCAACTGTTTCCTCAGAATGGTTTGTTATCCCGATAGCGTTCTTTCTCACCTTGCTCCTTTCAAAAGTAACCGTCGCGGAACTCTGGATAAGAACCCCCGTACCGTCGTTCTTATTTATCGAAGTGTTCCTCACGATCCCGTGTGACGAGTTCTCAAAACGTAACCCTCCTTGCTCGCTTTCCGTGATCAGTGAATTCTCAATGGTAATCCGCGACTTTCCGAACAGGTTAATTCCGTAGATAGAACTGGAAAGGACTTCGCTATCCGATAATACCATCCGGGCGGACTGATCCAGATATATCCCATTCC
>CAZWZR010000161.1:0-4123 GCA_964638365.1 uncultured Thermotogae bacterium
TCACCTCAGCAACGGCTTAGCAAGCCGTCGTCTTCGGCCACTCGACCACCCCTCCAGACGGTACACTTTAACCTACCAAACTGACGGGACTTTTTCAACGGATATTCTCCCGTCAAACTTCTAATGAAACTTGTATACTAAACATAAGTTTAGTAAAATGGATCCGAACCATGTACAGAGCAAATTTGACCAAAAGGCAATACGAAATTTTGAAGTTCGTCTACGATACGATAGAGAATAAGTCGCGGCCGCCGACCATTCGAGAGATCGGACGGGAGTTCTCTATCAGCTCTACCAAGGGAGTATCCGATCACCTGGATGCGCTGGAGAAAAAGGGCTGGATAGAGCGGATTGAAGGTCAGTCGCGGGGTATCAGGCTCGTGGAGGAAAAAACAAGGAAGCTGTTCGGTGGAGAAGAAGGGGTTCCCGTCGTAGGTTCGGTGGTGGCGGGAAAACCGACGCTGGCAATGGAAAACGTCGAAGGTCTACTGGAACTGGAGGAACTGTTCCCCCGTCGGGATGAACTATTTGCCCTGCGGGTTGACGGGGACTCAATGACCGAGGCCGGAATCCATCAGGGAGACCTCGTGATCGTGCGGCAGCAACCGGCGGCCGAGGTCGGTGATATAGTGGTAGCCGTAGTAGATGATGAAAAAGGTACGGTCAAGAGGCTATCCGAACTCGGAGAGGAGATTCACCTGGAGCCCGCCAACCCGGACTACGATGCGATAGTAAAGGAACACTCCGAAGTGGAGATAAGGGGACGAGTTGTGGGCGTGGTTAGAAAGATGTAGTAGTAGAGGAAACTGTCTCGGCTGATTCTTGCCAGGCCCTGTGTTGATGCTGGGCAAAACTTCCTTCTTCGATCAATTAGATTACTACACCATGTATAAAAACATAGATAAACCCGTAAAAGTCGGCGTGAAGTTCTCCTCCGGTAAGGTCGAACCCGTCTGGTTCTTCTGGCGCGAGCGCAAGCACGAGGTCGACGAGGTCAACCTGTACCACCGCTCCTTTAAAGGGGAGGCCCCCATGCACCACTTCTCCGTTACGGTGGGTGAGGACGTGTTCCAGCTCACGTTTGACGGCAAGAAGCTGAGGTGGAAGCTGGATAAACTCTGGTTAAACCGAGGACAGCCAAGTTGAGTAGAACTATTCTTCACATAGACATGGATTCTTATTTTGCATCCGTAGAACAACAGGCCAACCCGAGGCTTCGAGATAGGCCGATCGTAGTCACCGGAAAGCCGACGATCAAGTCGGTCGTGGCAGCCGCCTCGAAGGAAGCAAAGAAGTACGGGGTCGAGTCGGCGATGGCCACCTGGGAAGCTCGGAAGAAGTGTCCCGAACTGATTCTGGTACCCGGGGATCCCGACAAGTACGAGTGGGTTACCAACAGCTTCTTCGATATACTCCGGAGCTACAGCCCCCGGTTGGAACCGTTCGGCGTCGACGAAGCTTTCCTCGACGTTACCGCGAAGATGGGGGAGTTCAAGTCACCGACCGATCTGGTGAGCGAGATAAAAGACGACGTGGAGGAAGAATTCGGGGGCTGGATTACCTGCTCGGTCGGGATAGCCCGGAATAAGCTGCTGGCCAAACTGGCTTCGGACATGGAAAAGCCCAACGGGATAACACGGATCGGGGACGACGAGATATCCGGGGTTCTGGAGGAGATTTCCCTTACGGATCTCTGCGGGATCGGGTCGAGAACGGAAAGTCGGCTCAATCGTCTGGGTATCGAGTCGGTGCCGGAGCTGGGAGATTTCCCGGAGAAGGAGCTGAAAGAGGAATTCGGTGTCGACGGGGCTCGGTTGAAGATGATGGGGCAGGGGAAGGACCCTTCCCCGGTTCTGCCAGCAAGTTACGAGGAAGAAGTTAAGTCCGTTGGTAACTCGCTAACTCTGCCCGATTACAAACGCACCCCCCGGAAAGCTCTGCCCGTTTTGTTCAAGCTGGCTCAAAAGGTGGGTTACAGGTTGAGAAAGAAGGGTTTAATGGCCGGGACTCTTAAATTAATAGTTCGGGATGGCGAATTTAACGTGAGAGGAAAGCAGTTAACTCCGGGCCGCTACGTGGATGACGGGAACTTGATTTATTCCATCGCTCTGGAAATCAAGGAGAAGCTAGGATTCCCACCTAACCCGACGATGGTCGGGATCAGGGCGTCAAAATTGCGACCAAAAGGAGCCTTTTCACAACCGCTTTTGCCGGATCGCAGGCAGCGAGAAGAGCTGCTTCGGGTTATGGACGAGGTAAACGAAGAATACGGTAAGGGTACGCTCTATTTTGCAGCTCAAAGCGGTGCGGAGGACCTTCTTCCTTCGGTTGGAGAATTCAAGCGGCCCGGCGACCTCAACTAAAATAGTAACAGGAGGGGTGAATCCTATCAGGAACTATCTTCATCCAGCGCGGTAAACGTAAAATCCTCCAGGATCACTTCCACTTCCTCTCCGTCTGAGGGAGGATTTCCATCCACTAACCATAGGTTGATATGAGTTTTTAGGTCGTCCCGGGGCAAATCGTCGCCCCTGTAAGTCCATCCTTCCACGAGTTCTCTCTGGCTACATGTCTGGTTGCTGCAGTCCTCGTAGCGAAAGTGGAGCTCGTTCCTGGTCCAGGTATAGGAGAGTACCTTCTTGCTCCCTTCCCGTGCTTCCAGCGGAAAACGTTTAATATTCCTATCCTGTTCCGAAGGCTGGACGACGAACTGGATGTCTGTACGAGAGCTCTCTCTCCACCGCGAGATCTCTATATCGAATTCTTTCCTGTCATCCAGGTAGTTAAACATACCCAAAACGACGTTTTTATCCAGGGGTAGGTCCGGAACGACGACCGTGAACTCATAGGTACCATAACCTAGAGCTTCGTCCAGTCGGACCTCCGAAGCGTACCAGCGACCTTTGTTTTCAACTATTTTTAAGTGTAGGTTGCCGGATTCGTCGACCCTGACGTTCCGCCCTGAAGCGGACCAGTAGTTCGGTCCAGGCCCCATTGTTGAACGTATATGGTGCTTTGTCTCCCATGTGTAGCCGGAAAAAACTATGGTTTCCCTTCCTGTGACCTCGGCTGCGGGCAATAGTAAAAAAGCCAGTCCGAAGAATAGTACCATTAAAGCGAGAGGGCCGTTGATCGTAATGAATTTTAGGTATCCTGCCATCCGAGTATCAGTCTCCTGTTGGCTCAAGTCACGTATAGAACTTCATCTTTTTTTCAAGCTCGCTACATATCTTAACGACCTTAGTTAAATAATGCCCCGCTTCGGCGGAAAAGCAAGGCTTTTCTTAGTCAAAATTCGTTAACGAGATTTAGAACTAGCTTGTCCAGCCCGGTGCTAGTTTTCAAAGAAGCGGATATTCCGAGTGAAAAAGCCCCGCTGAATTCCCACCTGGAGACCGCATTTATCGTGTTTACGTTTAAGAAGTTCATGGTATTGCCCTGTTTAAAATACCAGTCAAAAGCCAGGTACCGCCTCAGGTCCTCCTTGTTCAGGTAATCGTATTCCAGTGTTAGGACGTCGCTCCAGTCGACCTCCTCGAACAGATAATCCCGGGCTATTTCGCCGAACGACCGGGCGAGCTTGTAGTCCTCGGCGTGCAACTCCAGAGTGTCCTCCCCCTTTTCCTTCTTCATCTTCCCCGCGAGGGTAGAGGTGGCCGATAATTCCAGATCCTCAACGTATAACTCGTTTAACTTTACCCCACGCAGCTCTAACTTCTCCAGTGCAGTGGCTTCGCCTTCCAGTTTACCGCCGAAATCGGCCACCACGTTCCAGACTCCTTCTCCGAACTCAAACGTGGGGACCAGGGTAACGGTCTCACCCTCCCCGCTGAAAAAGACGTAGCTTCGAGTTTTCCAGGGGGGTTGGTCTATTAGATCGAAACTGAACCCGGAAAACAGGAGACCTTCCCCCCTCATAAATTTAGTTCTATTTGTAATTGTGCAGGGTCCCAGGCCCACGTCAGAAATTTCAATCAAAGCCGATCCGAACGGGAACGCAGAAGGGCCGGCTCCATGATCGGTGATGATGTAGTAACCGCTTCCTCTGACGGTTGGATCATGGACTTCTCTAAGGTATTGGTCCATGCCAAAACGAATTTTAGTGCTCAGACCAGTTCCTGCG